>NZ_LSIX01000024.1:0-750 GCF_001556475.1 Methylobacterium sp. CCH5-D2
CCGGAGAGTTCTCATCCCTCACCCCAACCCTCTCCCGCACGGGAGAGGGAGCGCGTCGAGGTTCCGACCTGTCCCGATTTACCGCGCCGTAGAGCGGATGAACTGCCCCGTCTGCAGAGGCGAGAGGGAGCGTCGCGCCTGTCCCGCTCATCCGCCCACCTCCGGATGCAGTTGCACGTAGGTCAGCCGCGCGGGCGAGTACCCCGTCGCCGCGTGCAGGTCGTCGAAGGCGTGGGCGCGGGCGATCAGGCGGGCCGCCTTGCGCACCAGCGGGTCGTCGGCCGGCTGCTCGAAGACGCGGCCGTTGCGCTGCCAGCGGATCGGCTCGGAACGACCCCCGGCCTCGTGCAGCGCCCGCACCATCGCGATGGTCGGGTGCGCGGGCCCGCCATGGGTGTGGATGCGGTGGCCGGCCGCGTCGTCGTCGAAGACCAGCCGCGTGAGGCCCCGCGCCCGCGCCTCCACCACCCGGCGCGCCTGGGCGACGTGGTCGTCGAAGAACGCCACCGTGCGGGCCGGATCGAGGGCCGACCAGTCGGCCGTCGACCAGTCCTGCGTGCAGTAGGTCGCCGCCGGGTCGCGATACTGCAGGCCCGAGAGGTCGGGGTCGCGGCAGAAGATGCGGGCGTCGGGGCGCGCCTGCCGGATCACCCAGGTGGTCAGCCCGCGGAACACGCCCGATTCGATCACGCAATCGGGCTCCAGCGCCCGCATCAGCACGAAGAGCTGGAGCGCTCCGTTGAAGCCGGA
>NZ_LSIX01000246.1:0-6540 GCF_001556475.1 Methylobacterium sp. CCH5-D2
GTGCGCTCAGGGCCCTGGCGGAGCGCCCCGCCCCGCTCGCCCGGGCCCGCGCGCTCCGCCAGGGCCCTGAGCGCACGGGGCGCGGGCCGGACGGGCGCCCGCTCCTGCGGCTCGCCGGCCTGCCCGACTGGACCCCGCCCGACCCGCCGGACTGGCGCGCCGACCCCTTCCGCTCGGTGCCCTGGCGGCTCGACTACCAGTCGCTCGGGTGGCTGGCGCCGCTGGGCGCGGCGGCGCCCGCGCTCGCCGCGGCAACCGCCGCCTCCTGGGCGGGCGAGAACCCGTGGGGCCAGCCCGCCGACCCGCTCAGCCTGCACCCGGCGGCGCTCAGCCTCCGGGCCGAGGTGCTGGCCGGGCTCGCCGCCGGGCCGCTGCCGGCGCAGGACGAGGCCGGCCTGCGCCCGGTCCTCGTCGGCGCGGCGGCCCAGCACGGCGTCGCGCTCGCCGAGATCGTCGGGCAGAACGCCTTCGGGCGCTCGCTGCACGGTGTGCAGGCCGCCGCCGCCCTCCTGGCCGTCGCCCGCGCCCTGCCCCGGCTGCCGCTGGCGCCCTTCTGGGACGGCCTCGCCCTGCGCGTCCTCGGCGAGGCCGTCGCGGCGCTGATCGGGCCGGACGGGCGCTTCGCCGAGCCGGCGCTGCAGCGGCGGCTCGACCTCCTCGGCCTCGGCCGGGCGCTGGCGGAATGCCTCGCCGGGCAGGCGCCCGGTCCCGACATCGCCGCCCGGGTCGAGGCCGGCCTCGCGGGGCTTCCCGGGCTCCTCGACCCGGGCGGGCGGCTGCCGCCCTTCGGCGACGCCCCGCCGGCCGGCGACGAGGCGGCCTGGGTCGCCCGGCTCCTGGCGCGCGGGACCGACCTCGCGGCCGCCCGCGGGCAGGGCCCGGGGGCGACGGTCTCCGCGGGCGGCTTCGCGCACGACACGCTGAGCGCCCGCGCCGACGCGGTCGGGCGCGGCGCGGCGCACTTCGCCTGCACCTTCGCGGCCCCGCAGGGCCACGCCGACTGCACCTCCTTCGTGCTCGCCGCCGAGGGCGTGCGCTGGATCGTGGAGGCGGGCGGCTCCGAGAGCCTGGAGGCGGGCCCGGCGCGCCACTACCTCGTCTCGGCCCGGGCCCACAACGTCGCGCTGCTCGACGGTCGCGAGCCGGTGGCGGGTCCGGCCTGGCACGCCGGCCGCTTGCGCCTGGAGGGCGCCACCGCCCACCGCATCGCGACGCGGCTGCACGGGCCGGACGTGGCGCACGAGCGGATCTTCGTGCTGCTCGACGACCTCGACGGGATCGCGGTGATCGACCGCTTCCGGGGGGCGGCCGAGGCCGCGCTCGCCTTCGAGGGGCTGCTGCACCTGGCGCCCGAGGCGATCGTCGCGCTGTCGGGCCCGCGCCGGGCGCTGGCACAGCAGGGCGCGCGCCGGCTCAACCTCGTGCCCTGGGTGGCGGAGGGCCGCGCCGCGGGACTCACCCTCGTCAACGGCCGCAGCGAGCCGCCGGGCGCGCTCCAGGGCTTCGTCGCCGGCCCGCGCGGGCTCGTGCCGGCCGGCACCCTCGCCTACGCGGTCGCGGGCCGGGGCACGGTCTGCGGGGGCATGCTGATCGCCACGGACCTCACGGTCGAGGAGCGGCTGACGCGGCTGCTCGCCGGGGAAGCCGCGAGGGATTTCCTGGCGGCGTAGGGCATCCTCCCTCTCCTCGGGGAGGGAGCGCTACGAGCGCACCTCGCGCTTGGGCACGAAGTTCATCTCGTCCACCAGCACGTCCTTCACCACCTCGGCGCCGAGGCGGCCGTTGACCGCGCTGCGGACCTCGGCGAGGCGCCGGGTGATGTCGTACTTGGCGAGCTTGCGGAAATCGAGGCTCGGGTCGGCGTAGATCTGCCGGAAGGCCTCGTCGACCACGAAGGCGTTCGGCGGCACCGGCAGGGTGTGCATCAGGCGCGCATCCGCGGTGAAGACCAGCACCGCGATGACGTAGCCCTGCACACGCCCGTCCGCGATCATCGGAATGTTGATCGGCGCGAGCTTCTGGTACTGGAGGCCCTCCAAGTAGGCCTCCGTCTTCTTGGCGAAGAGGCCGCCGCCCCAGGTCACCGCCCCGTAGCAGGAGGCGATGGTGACGGCGCAGATCCAGAGGCCGGTGACGAGGACCTTCATGCGCCGAACCCGAGCCGCGCCGTGTAGGTGCCGTCGGATTCCTGGTTGAGGGCGGCCGCCGCCAGCGTCTCGCCGATCTCCTCGACGGCGCGCAGGTGCAGCCCCACCACCTCCTGGTTGCGCACGAGCTTGTCGCGCAGGCGCGCGAGGTGGATCGCGGTGGCGGCGTCGAGCGCGGTGGCGTCGAGGTCGCGGGTCAGCCGGGTGAGTTCCAGCAGGCTCCGGCTCTTGGCCCGGTTGAGTTCGGCGTGGTCGAGGGGCCGGCGGGCGACGAGCGCCTCGGTCTCGGCCTCGACGGTCTCTTCCAGGCGCTTCAGGGCGGCGATCAGCATCGCGGGTCAGACCTTCGGGGCGGCGGAATCGGTCGTGGGCTGCGTCGGCTGGACGGGCTGGGCCGTCTCCGGATGGGCCTTGTCCAGCATCCGGGCGATGCCGATGCCGCCGGCCTTGGCGATCTGCTGACCGATCTGCTCGGCCAGCATCGACTTCCAGATGTGGCCGGCATTGCCCTTGCCGAACACGGTCTCGGACTTGTCGGGCATCATCGCCTCGACGAATTGCTGCAGGACGAGGCCCTCGAACTTCTTGTAGGGGTCGCTGACCGGGCCGGCGCCCGCCAGCGTGGTCTGGTTCTGCAGGCTGGTGAGCGAGCCGCGGGCGTCGAGCGGCATGTGGAGCGCGAGGCCCGCCGCCCGCACGGCGTCCGTGAAGGCCGCCGGGTCGCCGGGCGCGGAGAGCTTGGCCGCGGCCTCCTGGTAGCGCTGCGGGTCGGCGGCCTTCGCCACGTCCATCACGATGTCGGTGGGCGGGGAGATGCTCATCGCTTCGTCCTCCCGGCACGGGTGTGCCGGATCCTGGCCTGATATCCTGCCCTACCCGCCCTGGCTTACGGGAGGCTTGCGTCGCCGGGGGACCGCCGGGCCAGCCCGTCCAGCCGGTCGAGGGCCTCGCGGCGCTCGTGCTCGCGGGCCTCGGCCGCGGCGGCGCGCTCGACCAGCGCCTCGGAGCGCTTCTCGGCGAGCCCCCGCTCGCGTAAGGCATCCGCCTGCCGCCCGATCTCGGCCTCCACCGCGCCGGCCTCGGCCGCGAGTCCCTGCAGGCGGCGGTTCGCGGCGCCGAGCAGCAGGTGCCCGAACTGCCCGGCCCCGAGCGCGCCCAGCAGCGCGGCCCGGTCGGCCTCGAGGGCGGCGGCGCGCTCGCGGGTGCGGGCGAGTTCCGTCTCGGCGACGCGGCGCATCTGCGCCTGCACCCGCATCAGCCGCTCCGCCCGCTCCAGGCGGCGGGGATCGTGGGCCACGACGCCTATCCCTGCCGCAGCCAGGCGGCGTAGGTCTGCAGGTACTGCATCATGATCTCGCCCCCGAGGTAGTAGAGCATCAGCAGGCCGCCGAACATCACGAACGGCGTGGCGACGAAGTAGACCGGAATGCTCGGCGAGAGCTTGTTCACGAAGCCCGCCGCGAGGTTGACCACGATCGCGTAGATCACGAAGGGCGCGGTGATGCGAAGCCCCAGCATGAAGGCGTCGGCGACCTGATCGACCACCCGCACCAGGGCGGTCTGGCTGCCGATCCCCTCGCCCGGCGGGATGCGCCCGTAGGATTCGGCGAGGCCGCGGAACAGCTCCCAGTGCAGGTCGCTCGCGAAGAGCAGCGCGGTCGCGGTGACG
This sequence comes from Methylobacterium sp. CCH5-D2, assembly GCF_001556475.1. Lineage (NCBI taxonomy): Bacteria > Pseudomonadati > Pseudomonadota > Alphaproteobacteria > Hyphomicrobiales > Methylobacteriaceae > Methylobacterium > Methylobacterium sp. CCH5-D2. The sequence goes on from NZ_LSIX01000246.1 coordinate 3,817, forward strand.
AGGATCAGCGAGTCGATCGCCGGCACCGGGTCCTGGCCCTCGACCGGCGCGCCCGGCATGGCGCCGAAGCCGACCATGGTCGAGGTCGCGTTCATCACGGTCTCCAGGACCACGAGGAAGATCCGGCCGAGGAAGCCGATGAGCAGGCCCGTGACGGTCTCGGTGAGGATCCAGCGGAGCGTCTCCCCCGGCGCCTGGCCGGCGAGCTTCTGGCTGAACAGCGGCAGAATGAGCGGCGCCAGCGCCAGCGAGACGGCGCCGGCGATGAGCAGCCGGACCTGCTGGGGCACCCGCGGGCTGGAGAAGCCCGGCACGACGAGCAGGCAGCCGCCGATCCGGCAGAAGATCAGGAACACGCCGAGGAAGAGTTCCGGGCCGGCATTCATGTCAGGCGCCGCCTCCCCGGCGGCAGGGAGCGCGCCGGCGGCTCACGAGACCGTCCCCAGCGCCTTGATCTCCACGCCCCGGGCGATCTCCAGGTGCGAGAGCACGGGCAGCGTCGGGAAGATCCGCTCGATGATCATGCGCACGTAAGGACGCGCGTCGGGCGCCGTGACCAGCGCGAAGCCGTGGACCTGTTTCTGGCGCTCGCGGATCGCGGCGGCCGCCTCGCTGCCGAACTGCTCGACGAGGCGCGGGTCGATGTCGAACTCCACCACCTCGCCCTTGGCGTCGCGCTTCAGGCTCTGGTGGAAGGAGAGGTCCCAGTTGGCCCCGAGCCTGAGCACGTTGAGCACGCCGTTCTCGGCGAGATCGCCGCAGATCTGCTGGGCGATGCGCATCCGCACGTGCTCGGCGATCTGCTCGGCGCGGCGGGCGTGGGGCGTGATCTCGGCCACCGCCTCCAGGATCAGGTGCAGGTTGCGGATCGAGACCCGCTCGGAGAGCAGCAGCTTCAGCACCGCCTGGAGGCCGGAATACGAGATCTGCGCGGGCGCGATCTCGTCGAGCAGGCGCTTGTACTCGGGCTCCAGCCGGTCGAGCAGGCCGCGCATGTCCTTGTAGGAGAGGAACTGGGGCAGGTTGTTGCGGATCACCTCCGAGAGGTGGGTGAGCAGCACCGAGGCGCCGTCGATCGGCTCGAAGCCGGTGCGGCGCACCTCGGCGGCGTAGGAATCCATCACCCAGAGCGCGCGCATGCCGAAGGCGGGCTCGCGCACCTCCTCGGCGGGCACGTCGGGCTTCGGCCCGTCGCCCACCACCACCAGCATCTCGCCGGGGCGCATCTCCTGCGTCGCCACGACCGTGCCGTGGATCAGGATCTGGTAGCTCTTGGGCGGCAGCGCCACGCTGTCGGTGAGCTTGATGTCGGGCACCACGAAGCCGTACTGCCGGGCGAACTTCTTGCGCATCTTGGCGACGCGGTGGGAGAGCTCGGCGTGGCTCGCCTGGATCTGCGCCGCGACCTGGCGGCCGAGGATCAGCTCGATCTCGGGGGTCTTGAGCGATTCCTTGACCGATTCGGCGGCCGCGGCCTGCGCCTTGGTCGCGGTCTCCTCGGCGACCTTGGCCTCTTCCAGCGCCTTGCGGGCGGCCGCCCGCTGCGGGATCGCGTAGGCGATGAAGCCCATCAGGCCCGCCAGCACCACGAAGGGCAGGAAGGGCAGGCCCGGCACCAGGGCGAAGACGAACATCAGGGCCGAGGCCACGGTCAGCGCGCGCGGGTAGGCGCCGAGCTGGTTGAGCACCGCCTGCTCGGTGGCGCCGCGCGTGCCGCCCTTCGAGACGAGCAGGCCCGCGGCCAGCGAGACGATGAGCGCCGGGATCTGCGAGACGAGGCCGTCGCCGACGGACAGCTTCACGAACACGTCCGCCGCCTGGCCGAGCGGCATGCCGTGGCGCGTCGTGCCGATGATGATGCCGCCGAAGACGTTGACCGCGATCACGATGAGCGAGGCCACCGCCTCGCCGCGCACGAACTTCGAGGCGCCGTCCATCGAGCCGAAGAAGGCGCTCTCCTCCTCCAGCTCCCGGCGGCGGCGCTGGGCCTCCTTGTCGTCGATCAGCCCGGCGTTGAGGTCGGCGTCGATCGCCATCTGCTTGCCGGGGATGGCGTCGAGGGTGAAGCGGGCGCCGACCTCCGCGATGCGGGTCGCGCCCTTGGTGATGACCAGGAAGTTGACCGTGATCAGGATCACGAAGACCACGATCCCGATCACGAAGTCGCCGCTCATCACGAACTGCGAGAAGCCCTGGATCACGTGGCCGGCGGCATCGACGCCCTTCTGGCCGTTGGCCAGGATCAGGCGGGTCGTGGCGATGCCGAGCGCGAGGCGCAGCAGCGTCGCGATCAGCAGCACGGTCGGGAAGGCGGAGAACTCGAGCGGCTTCTGGATCCAGAGCGCCACCATCAGGATCAGCACCGAGAGCGCGATCGAGAAGGCGAGCCCGACATCGATGAGGAGCGCGGGGACGGGCAGGAACAGGACGGCGAGGATCGCCACGATGCCGGCCGCGAAGCCGAAATCCCGCCGCGACTTCCGCTGTTCGAGGCCGAGCGCCGCACCCGCCGCCATGAAGGGTTCCCCAAGTCTCGACGCAGGGGCGCCCGCGTCTCACGGGGATGCTTCTCGCGCGGCAAGCTTGCGCGGGGATGGGCGCGGGCGTCGCTCTCCCTCCCCCGCAGAGCAGGGCGATCGCATATGGGGTGGGTCGTCTCCTAGATTGCGACTGGAACCGCGCCGCGCCCCCTCTCCCATAGGGAGAGGGTTGGGGTGAGGGGTA
>NZ_LSIX01000247.1:0-14147 GCF_001556475.1 Methylobacterium sp. CCH5-D2
GGCCCAGGCCGAGGAGATGGCCCGCCACGATCCGCTCACGGGCCTGCCGAACCGCCTCCTCCTGCGCGAGCGGCTCACGGAGGCCCTGGCGCGCCTGAGCCGGATGGGCGAGGCCTGCGCCGTCCTGCTGATCGACCTCGACCGGTTCAAGCCGGTCAACGACACGCTGGGCCACCCGATGGGCGATGCCCTCCTGCGCAAGGTCGCCGACCGCCTGCGCTCGACCGTGCGGCCCACCGACACCGTGGCGCGGATCGGCGGCGACGAGTTCGTCATCCTGCAGACCGGCGTCGGCGAGGCCTCCGACACGCAGGCGCTCGCCCGCCGCCTCGTCGACCTGATCGGCCGGACCTACATGGTCGACGGGCACCTGCTCACGATCGGCGCCAGCGTCGGCGTCGCGCTGGCCCCGGGCGACGGCACCGAGGCCGACACGCTCCTGAAGAACGCCGACCTCGCGCTCTACCGGGCCAAGCTCGACGGGCGCGCCACCTACCGGTTCTTCGAGCCGGAGATGGACGCGCGCATGCAGGCGCGCCGCCGGCTCGAGCTCGACATGCGCCAGGCGCTCGCCCGGCGCGAGTTCCAGCTGCACTACCAGCCGCAGCTCCAGCTGGAGGGCGACCGCCTCGTGGGCTGCGAGGCGCTGATCCGCTGGCAGCACCCGGTGCGCGGCATGGTCTCGCCCCTCGACTTCATCCCGCTGGCCGAGGAGATCGGCCTCATCGTGCCGATCGGCGAGTGGGTCATGCGGCAGGCCTGCCGCGATGCGGCCGGCTGGCCCGCGCCCCTCTCCGTCGCCGTCAACGTCTCGCCGGCCCAGTTCAAGAGCGAGCGCCTGGTCGAGATGGTCATGTCGGCCCTCGCCGCCTCCGGGCTGCCCGCCACGCGCCTCGAGGTGGAGATCACCGAAGGCGTCCTCCTGCACGAGAGCGAGCGGACCCTGCAGACCCTGCACCGCCTGCGGGAACTCGGCGTGCGCGTGTCGATGGACGATTTCGGCACCGGCTACTCGTCCCTGAGCTACCTGCGCAGCTTCCCCTTCGACAAGATCAAGATCGACCGCTCCTTCGTCAGCGACCTCACGGGCGCGGGCAAGGGCGCCGGCAAGGGCGCGGGCAAGGGGGATGGCGAGGCGATCATCCGGGCGATCGCCGGCCTCGGCAGGAGCCTCGGCATGACGACGGTCGCCGAGGGCGTCGAGACGGCCGACCAGCTGGAGCGGATCCGGGCGGAGGGCTGCACCGACGTGCAGGGCTACCTCATCAGCCGGCCCATCCCGGCCGCCGAGGTCCTGGCCTTCATCGCCGCCCGCTGAGCCGACCGACCCGCCCTTCCGCCGCGCTGGAGCCCTTCGCCGTGAGTGACCTGTACCGTCTCGTCTACGCCAGCAAGAACCTCCTGCAGGGATCGGATGCCGAGATCGCGGCGGCCGTCTCGCAGATCCTCGACGCCTCCCGGCGCAACAACGCCGGGGTCGCGGTCACCGGCGCCCTGATGTTCAACGCGGGCGCCTTCGCGCAGGTGCTCGAGGGTCCCAGGGAGGGGGTCGAGAACACCTTCGAGCGCATCCAGTGCGATCCGCGCCACGGCGACGTCACGGTGCTGCAATGCGGTCTGGTCGAGAGCCGCACCTTCACGAACTGGTCGATGGCGTTCGTCGGGCAGTCCGAGGCGGGCCGCACGCGCTGGGACGGCATCGCGGCCGCGAGCGGGTTCGACCTGACGCGGCTCGACGGCGACGCCGTCTTCGCCATGCTGCACGGGCTGGTGCTGGAGGAGGAGGGCCTGCCGGCCGCCGCGAGCCCCCCGGCCGAGCCGTCCCGGCAGGAGGGCGGGCCCGGCCCGGGCCTGGACGTGGAGCGGGTCCGGGCGGAGCTGCCGCAGGCCTTCCGGGCGCCGCAGGCCGTCCGGGACGCCGGCGCGATGCCGGCCTCCGGACAGGCGGCCGGGTCCGTGACGGCAAGGCCCGAGGCGGCCCTCGCCGTCCTGCGCGCGGCCCTCGCGCAGGAACGCCAGATCACGACAGACCTGCGCAACGAACTCGACACGGTGCGGATCGCGCTCGCGATCGAGCAGGAGCTTGCCGCGACGCTCCGCGGGGAGCGCGACCTCTGGGCCGGGCGGGCGCAGGTGCTGGCGAGCGCGATGAGCCGGGAGGCGAGCGCCGTCGCCGAGGACGCCCCCGCCGCCGCAGGCCGCGCCGAGGTCGCCGTCCGCGCCATCGCCTGACGGGCGATACCGGGCCGGCGGGCTTCGGACGGGGCGGGTACGAGCCCCGCGGGGCCGGATCGGCCGGGCTTTCGACGGCGAGCGTTCGATTTGTGCGAACGCAACATGCCGAAATACGGTTGGATCGACCGCTGTCACCTCCGGTATGGAATGCTCGAAGCCATACGGAGGAGATGCCATGCCTGGGCCGCTGAGCGGTATCCGCGTGCTGGAACTCGGCCAGCTCATCGCCGCGCCCTTCGCCGCGCGCCTGATGGCCGAGTTCGGCGCCGAGGTGATCAAGGTCGAGCCGCCGGGCGAGGGCGACCCCTTGCGCAAATGGCGCAAGATGCACGAGGGCACCTCGCTCTGGTGGTACCTGCAGTCGCGCAACAAGAAGTCGATCGCCGTCAACCTGAAGTCGCCGGAGGGCCTCGACGTCGTGAGGCGACTCGCCCAGAGCGCCGACGTCGTGATCGAGAATTTCCGCCCCGGCGGCCTGGAGAAGCTCGGGCTCGGCTGGGACGTGCTCTCCGCCCTCAACCCCAACCTCGTGATGGTCCGCATCTCGGGCTACGGCCAGACCGGGCCCTACCGTGACCGCCCGGGCTTCGGCGCCATCGGCGAGGCGATGGGCGGCATCCGCTACACCACCGGCAGCCCCGAGGCGCCCCCGGCCCGGGTCGGCGTCAGCATCGGCGACACGCTGGCCTCGCTCCACGGCGTCATGGGCGCCCTGATGGCGCTGCTCCGGGTGAAGATGGGCCAGGGTGCGGGCCAGGTCATCGACGTCTCGCTCGTCGAGAGCGTGTTCAACGTGATGGAGAGCCTCGTTCCCGAGTACGACCTGCTGGGCGAGGTCCGCACCCGCAGCGGCGGCGCGCTGCCCGGCATCACCCCCTCCAACACCTATCCGACGAAGGACGGCGGCTACGTCGTCATCGCGGGCAACAGCGATCCGATCTTCCGCCGGCTGATGACGATGATCGGCCGGGCCGACCTCGCCGAGGACCCGGCGCTTCGCAGCAACGACGGCCGCTCGAGACAGGCCGCGATGCTGGACGGCGTGATCAGCGACTGGTCGGCCGCGCGCACCGTCGAGGAGGCGCTCGCAGCCCTCGACGCCGCCGACGTGCCGGCCGGCCGGATCTACTCGGTGGCCGACATCGTGGCCGACCCGCACTACCAGGCCCGCGCGATGATCCTCTCCGCCGACCTGCCGGGCGGCCAGCAGGTGAAGATGCCCGGCATCGTGCCCAAGCTCTCCGAGACCCCCGGCGAGGTGCGCTGGCAGGGGCCGGCGCTGGGCGAGCACACCGATGCGGTCCTCGGCGATCTCGGCCTCGACGCCGAGGGCATCGCCCGCCTGCGCGCGACGGGAGCGGTGGCATGAGCGAGACGCTGATCGTCCAGGAGGTCGCCACCCGCGACGGCTTCCAGATCGAGCCCGTCTTCGTGGAGACGGCCGAGAAGATCCGGCTGATCGACGCGCTGGCCGCCGCCGGCTTCAGCCGGATCGAGGTCTCCTCCTTCGTCTCGCCCAAAGCGGTGCCGGCGCTCTCCGACGCGGCCGAGGTCTTCGCCGGGCTGACGCGCCGCCCCGGCACGGTCTACGTGGCGCTCGTCCCGAACCCGCGGGGCGCCGAGCGGGCGCTCCAGGCCAAGGTCGACGAGATCAACCTCGTGGCCTCGGTGAGCGAGACGCATAACCGCGCCAACATGGGCATGACGCCCGCCGCCTCGCTCGAGGGCTTCGCGCGCATCGTGGAGACGGTCCGGGGATCGGGCGTCGGCGTGAACGCGACCGTCGCGACCGCCTTCGGCTGCCCGTTCGAGGGCGACCAGCCGGTGGACAAGGTGCTGGCCCAGGTGGAGCGGTATCGCGCGCTCGGCGTCGATGGCGTGACGCTCGCCGACACCACCGGCATGGCCAACCCGCGCCAGGTCGCCCACCTCGTCGAGCGGGTGCTGCCCTCGGTCGGCGCGGCGGGCCTGACCCTGCACTTCCACAACACCCGCGGCCTCGGCCTCGCCAACGTGCTGGCCGCCTACCAAGCGGGCGCCCGCCGCTTCGATGCGGCGCTCGGCGGCCTCGGCGGCTGCCCGTTCGCGCCGGGGGCCACCGGCAACATCTGCACCGAGGACCTCGTCAGCATGGCCCACGAGATGGGGCTGGCCACGGGCCTCGACCTCGCGGCCCTCATCGACCTCGCGCGCGACCTGCCGCGCCTCGTCGGCCACGACGTGCCGGGTCAGGTCGCCAAGGCCGGCCGGCCCTGCGACCTGCACCCGGCGCCCCCACTCAAGGCCGCCTGAGCCCCATTCTCGCGGAGAAGCTGTCCCTTCCGGGGGCGGCCCCGCACATGCGACGCGACCCGGCCGGCCCCGAAGGCCGCCGGCAGGGAGCCGCGTCCCCGTCTCGGAGAGGAAACCCCATGATCACACGACGCAGCCTGCTCGCCACCGCCGCGACCGGGGCCGGCCTCCTCGCCTGCCCGGCCGTCCTGCGGGCGCAGAGCCCGAAGGTCCTCAAGCTGTCGCACCAGTTCCCGGGCGGCACGATCGACCAGGGCGATGCCCGCGACCGCATCGCCCGCCGCTTCGGCCAGGCGGTCGAGCAGCGCACCGGCGGCAGCCTGCAGGTGCAGGTCTACCCGACCTCCTCGCTGATGAAGACGCTCGCCCAGTTCAGCGCCGTGCGGAAGGGCGCACTCGACATGAGCCTCGTGCCGCTCTCCTACGCGGGCGGCGAGGTGGTCGAGACCAACCTCGCGCTGATGCCGGCCCTCGTCTCCAGCTACGAGCAGGCCGCCCGGTGGCGCACCGCCCGGATCGGCGAGGAACTCGCCAAGACGCTCAGCGACAAGGGCGTGATCATCCTGACCTGGGTCTGGCAGTCGGGCGCGGTCGCCTCGCGGGTGAAGCCGATCCTCGAGCCCGGCGACGTGAAGGGCGTGAAGATCCGCGGCGGCGGGCGCGAGATGGACATGATGTTCCAGGCGGCCGGCGGCATCGTCTCCACCATGCCCTCGAGCGAGATGTATATCGGCATGCAGACCGGCGCCCTGGAGGCGGCGGTGAGCGCCTCGACCAGCCTGATCTCCTTCCGGCTCGACGAGATGACCAAGAACCTGACCGCGGGGCGCGGGCGCTCGTTCTGGTTCATCCTGGAGCCGCTGATCATGTCGAAGGCGACGTTCGACGCGCTGACCCCCGAGCAGCGACAGGCTGTCCGCGACGTCGGCCAGGAGATGGAGGCGTTCTCCTTCGAGGCCGCGAAGGCCGACGACGAGGAGATCGTGAAGATCTACGCGGCCCGCGGTGCCAAGGTCCACGACCTCACCGACGCGCACATCGCCAAGTGGAAGGAACTCGCCCGCGACACCGCCTGGAAGGATTTCTCGGCCAAGAACGCTCGCTGCGCGGAGCTTCTGAAGCTCGCGGAGCAGGTCGCGTGAGCCACGGCCTCGACGCGGCCGGGAGGCGGGCGGGGCACCGTCCGTAGGCCCGCCTGCCGGGGCGCGCCCCGGGCCCGGCTCCGCAGTTCAACTCCGTGCAGTGGGATGCAGAGCCCGAAAATTGGGACGCTCAGGCATTTTACGCCGCCGCGTCCCGTGCCTTGTTCGCAGGCTGTATCGCGGTGCGACGACGGGGCGGACAATGGATCAGCGTGGCGAGCTTATACCGAACTGGCTGCGTCGGCGACGCTTCTCGCTGAAGGCCAAGCGGCTGATCGCCGTCGCCCTCCGCCGCCGCAGAATCCTGGCGGGCCCGGTGCCGGGCACCGTGGCGACGCGCCCTGCGGGCAACATCATCCCGTTCCAGCGCCGATAGGACACGCGCGACGGGCTGCCGACCGAGGTCGGCAGCCCGTCTTCACGCGTCCGCGGGGTGCGCTGCCCGCTCAGCCCCGCTGATCCAGGGGAACGTACTCGCGCCGGTCCGGGCCGATATAGAGCTGGCGCGGCCGGCCGATCTTCTGGGACGGGTCCTCGATCATCTCGGCCCACTGCGCGATCCAGCCGACCGTGCGGGCGACCGCGAACAGGACCGTGAACATGTCGGTCGGGAAGCCCATCGCCTTGAGGGTGATGCCCGAGTAGAAATCGATGTTCGGGTAGAGCTTCTTCTCGATGAAGTACGAGTCCTTGAGGGCGATCTCCTCGAGCTTCATCGCGACCTCGAGCAGCGGGTCGTCCTGCTTGCCGAGTTCCTTCAGCACCGCGTGGGTGGTGGCCTGCATCAGGCGGGCGCGCGGGTCGTAGTTCTTGTAGACCCGGTGGCCGAAGCCCATCAGGCGGAACGGGTCGTTCTTGTCCTTCGCCTTGGCGACGTAGGCATCGACCCGGTCGGGGGTGCCGATCTCGGTGAGCATCTTCAGCGCCGCCTCGTTGGCGCCGCCATGCGCGGGGCCCCACAGGCAGGCGATGCCGGCCGCGATGCAGGCGAAGGGGTTGGCGCCCGAGGAGCCGGCCAGCCGCACCGTCGAGGTCGAGGCGTTCTGCTCGTGGTCGGCGTGCAGGATGAAGATCCGGTCCAGAGCCTTCGAGAAGACCGGGTTGACCTGGAACTCCTCGCACGGCACCGCGAAGCACATCCGCAGGAAGTTCGAGGTGTAGTCGAGCTCGTTCTTCGGGTAAACGAAGGGCTGGCCGATCGAGTACTTGTAGGCCATCGCGGCCAGCGTCGGCATCTTGGCGATCATGCGGATCGAGGCGATCATCCGCTGCTGCTCGTCCGAGATGTCGGTCGAGTCGTGGTAGAAGGCCGAGAGCGCGCCGACGCAGGCCACCATCACGGCCATCGGGTGCGCGTCGCGCCGGAAGCCCGAGAAGAAGCGGTTCATCTGGTCGTGCACCATGGTGTGGCGCGTGACCCGGTAGTCGAAGTCGGCCTTCTGGGCGTCGGTCGGCAATTCGCCGAACAGCATCAGGTAGCAGGTCTCGAGGAAGTCGCCCTTCTCGGCGAGCTGCTCGATCGGGTAGCCGCGGTAGAGCAGCACGCCCTCGTCGCCGTCGATGTAGGTGATCTTCGACTCGCAGGAGGCGGTCGAGGTGAAGCCCGGATCGAACGTGAAGGCACCGGTCTGCGCGTAGAGCTTGCCGATATCGACGACGTCCGGACCGATGGTCCCCTTCTTAACCGGAAGCTCGACCTGCTTCCCGTCCACGGTAATGCTGCTGGTTGCGCTCATGGGACGTGGACCTCTCCTGGCGAGGGTGCGTTGCCGGCTGCGCGCCGCGGCCCGAAGCCGCGGTCCGCACTCGGGCACCGTCAGCATTTTGCTGCAGGTGCTCACAGGTGCATCGGGTTAGCGGATCGGTCGGACGCCAGCAACGGGGCGGGTGACATCCGCCCCGGAACGCCTAGCGAAATCCGGACCGCGCGGCCGATTCCGTGCGGCCCGGCGGCCCCTTAAGCGGCCTGATCGCGCAGCCGTGCGAGGCTCTCGTCCCGGCCCAGCACCGCCATCACGTCGAAGAGCGGCGGGGACGTTGTGCGGCCGGTGAGTGCTGCGCGCAAGGGTTGCGCCACCTGCCCGAGCTTCACGCCCGCGCTCTCGGCGAAGGCGCGCACCGCGGCCTCGGTCGCTGCGGCGTCCCAGTCCGGCAGGGCCTCCAGCGCCGGCAGCACCGCGGCGAGGCGCGCCTTGCCGTCCGCGCCGAGCAGAGCCCTGGCCTTCTCGTCGAGCGCGAGCGGGCGCGGGGCGTAGAGGTAGTAGGCGCTGTCGAGGAGCTCGATCAGGGTCTTGGCGCGCTCCTTCAGCCCCGGCATCGCCGCGAGCAGCTTCCGGCGCAGGTCGTCCGGCAGCGGCGCCGAGAGGCCGCGGGCCGGGCCGACATGGGGCAGCATCGCCTCGATCGCGCGGAGCAGGTCGGCATCCGCCGCGCCCCGGATGTAGAGGCCGTTGAGGTTCTCCAGCTTGGCGAAGTCGAAGCGCGCGGCCGAGCGGCCGACCGCCTTCAGGTCGAAGGCCGCCACCATCTCGTCGGTCGAGAACACCTCCTGGTCGCCGTGGCTCCAGCCGAGGCGCACGAGGTAGTTGCGCAGCGCCGCCGGCAGGTAGCCGAGGTCGCGGTAGGCATCGACGCCGAGCGCCCCGTGGCGCTTCGAGAGCTTGGCCCCGTCCGCCCCGTGGATCAGCGGGATGTGGGCCATCGCCGGCACCGCCCAGCCCATCGCCCGGTAGATCTGGCTCTGGCGCGCGGCGTTGGTGAGGTGGTCGTCGCCGCGGATGATCTGGGTGACGCCCATGTCGTGGTCGTCCACCACCACGGCCAGCATGTAGGTCGGCGTGCCGTCCGAGCGCAGCAGGACGAGGTCGTCGAGGTCGCGGTTGGCCCAGGTCACGCGGCCCTGCACCGCGTCCTCCACCACGGTCTCGCCCTCGGTGGGGGCGCGCAGGCGAATGACGAAGGGTGCGCCGGCCGGCGCCTCGGCGGCATCGCGGTCGCGCCAGCGCCCGTCGTAGCGGGACGGCTTGCCCTCCGCGCGGGCCCGCTCGCGCATCTGGGTCAGCTCCTCGGCCGTGGCGTAGCAGCGATAGGCGTTCCCCGAGGCCAGCAGGCTCTCGGCCACCTCGCGGTGCCGGGCGGCGCGGGCGAACTGGAACACCACCTCGCCGTCCCAGTCGAGGCCGAGCCAGCGCATCCCGTCGAGGATCGCGTCGATCGCCCCTTGGGTCGAGCGCTCGCGATCGGTGTCCTCGATGCGCAGCAGCATCCGGCCGCCGTGGTGGCGGGCGTAGAGCCAGTTGAACAGCGCGGTGCGGGCGCCCCCGATATGGAGGTAGCCCGTGGGCGAGGGCGCGAAGCGCGTGACGACGGGTGACGACATCGATCTCGGGGTGCGGGTAGCAGCGCGCGGGTCCTTGGAAGACGGGCGGGCTCGCGGGCGAACGGGAACGGGGCGGCCGGCCCTGTGGGGCGCGGCGGCGGTGGCTGTAGCATGGCCCCGCCGATGCGTTAAGAAAGCGTTGACGCGGCGTGAATGTTCACCGCCCGTGACGGACGGCCCGGGCCATGGAGCGGATCGGCGCGCGGGGGAGCGGCGGGAGCCTCGCGCTGGGCATCCCCCTGCGCCGCGCGCCCGGCCTCGCCCTGCCGGCTCTGCGCGGCTGGATCGGTCGCAGCCTTGCCACGGAGGCCGCGCAGCGGCGGCTGTTTCCCTGGCTCGCGGTCGCCTTCGGGGCCGGCATCCTGCTGTTCTTCGGCGTCGCGGACGGCGCGCCCGTCCTCGCCGCGCCGCTCGCCGCGGCCGCCCTCTGCCTCGCGCTGACGCCCTGGCTCGGCACCCGGCCCGCGGCCCTGGCGCTCGCCCTCCTCCTGGCGGCGGCCTTCCTGGGCTTCGCCGCCGCCGCGTGGCGGGTCTCGCGCGTCGCCGGCCCGGTCCTCGTCCGCACCACGATCGGGCCGCTCGCCGGCCGCGTCGAATCCCTGGAGGAGCGCGAGGAGGGCGCACGCCTCGTGGTCCGCGTCGCCCGCTTCGGTGCGCTCCGCCCGGAGGAGACGCCGCGGCGGGTGCGGGTGTCGTTCAGGAAGGCGCCGCCCGTGAAGCCGGGCGACGCGATCGAGGCGAGCGCCCGCCTGCTGCCGCCGCCGGAAGCCGCCCGGCCCGGCGGCTACGATTTCGCCCGGGACGCGTGGTTCCGCGGCATCGGCGCCGTCGGCTCGCTGACCGGCAAGATCGTGGTGCGGCCGCCCGCCGAGGAACCGGACCTGCCCGCGCGCCTCGCCGCCCTCGTGGACGCGGCGCGCAACGCTCTGACCCGGCGCATCGCCGAGGCGACGGGGGGCCAGGCCGGCGCGGTGGCCGCGGCGCTGGTCACCGGCAAGCGGGGCCTGATCGCGCCCGCCACCAGCGAGACCCTGCGGGCGGCGGGGATCTACCACGTCGTGACAAGTGCAAGGGTTGGCCGGCATTTCCTGGACGCGTCCCTTGCAGCAGGAATGCGTCATCGATCCAGGGCCGTCGATCTAAGGCATGGCTGATCCCGGATCGCTCTCCGTGGGGATCAATGATTCGCGGTCCTGCAGACCAGCTCAGGTCATCCCCAAGGCCCGGAGGTCGACCTCGGCCGGAGTACACAAGGATGCCAGGGCCGGCGTGCGGGTCGACCGCCCGACGCGCCATCACCAGTGTCTTGTCGTCGTCCGTCCGTTCGGTGACCCTCTCGCTGTCGAGGAAATCCCTCAGATGGGTGGACAGCCCACGCTGCCGCCCAACCGATCTGCTGCGGCAGGATGATCCGGCAGGGCCGGAGCCCTGGCTGGACGCGGCAGCCGCAACGGGATTGCAGGGCTTCGCTGCCGGCCTGCGCCAGGATCTGGATGCCGTACGGGCTGCGATCACACAGCCCTGGAACGACGGGCCGGTGGAAGGTCAGGTCAACCGCCTTAAGCTGATCAAGCGGCAGATGTACGATCGTGCCGGCTTCGACCTTTTGCAGCAGCGGGTGCTCCATGCGGCGTGATCAACGGCCAGGAGCCGGTGCAACTTAACCAATCACCCGTCAGCAACAGAAGTGCGGCTGAATCAAAGTTCGGTGCTTATCGACACTTGGCATTGCGGGCGGTGAGGTAGAGCCGCCGACGCTCGCGCGAGAACTGCAGTCCGTCAAGCTTTTATTCAAGCTATTGGACACCCGGGTCAGGGCTGGCTGGGCCACGTCGCAGCGGTCGGCCCCTTTATAAAACTCCCACGGATCGACACTGCCAGGAAATGACGAGATTCGTGCAATTCCAATGCCGCTGCCATCCGCCATTGTAAAGCGGAAGAGCGAATTCGTTTCTTTCCAATGCCGTAATGGCATCGACAAGAATGTTTAAGGGCATTGGCGTGAGCCAAGCGAGGCATCCACCCTCCGACCGCCAAGACTGCCGTCGATGGAGGAGACGATGCCGGCGGCCCAGGATCGCGAGCGTCAAAAAGATCGCGCCGACGTAGCCTCACCAGAGCCCGCCAGGATCCGCATCATGCACGAGCGACAGACGGAGGCAGAATGCCTCGACGCCTGCAACGCACCGCCCGACCCGGCACTTGCCGTCTCGGAGCGCGCTCAGATCCCGTTCCTGTCCGGCCTCGACGAGGACGCCGCCGACGCGATCCGGTCGCGGATGACCTCGGTTGCCGTCGCCGGGGGGCGGACGCTGTTCAGAGAGGGGGACGAGGCCGACGCGCTCTATACCCTGGTGAGCGGCTCGGTGGGCCTCTCGACGCGCGACCCGCGGGACGGGAGCGTTCGCCGCCTCTTTCGACTCGCCCCCCCGGACAGCGTCGGCGAACTTGCCCTGCTCGCCGGCGAGCCGCGCTCGGTCACCGCGACGGCGCTCCGCGACAGTCACCTCCTCCGGCTCCCTCGGGCGGGGTTCGAAGATCTGATCACCCGCCATCCCGGTACGCTGCTGTACTTCGCCCGCATCCTGGCGAAGCGGCTGACCACCGCTCATACCGGAGTGACCCTGGGGCATGCGCCGCGGAGCTTCGCCTTGATGGCGGTGACGGAGGGGCTCAGGGCCGCGCCCTTCGGCGAGAGGCTGGCCCACGCGCTGGATGCCGCGCTTCCCGGGCGGACCGGCTGCCTCACCGAATGGCCGCCGGAGGCCGATGAGGCATGGTTCCACCGCTACGAGCAGGCGCACGACCGCACGGTCTTCGTCGCGCACCGGATCGACTGCCCCTGGTGTCAGCTCTGCCTACGCCATGCCGACCACGTCCTGCTGCTGGCCGAGCCCGGCGCTCCGCCCCGGCCCGGGGCCGCTGCCTACCTAGCCTCGATCCGCTCCGACTGGATCCGCATGGACCTTGCAGTGGCACAGCCGGCCGATATCCGCCTGCCGCGCCCCCTCCATCCCGAGGTCGCCGCGCTGCCTTTCGCCCTGCGCCTGCAGGTCCGGGAGAACCACGGGAGCGACTTCGCGCGGCTGGCCCGCATCGCCTCCGGCCACGCGCGTGCCCTCGTCCTCGGCGGCGGCGGGGCCCGCGGCCTCGCCCATCTCGGCGTGTTGCGGGTCCTTGCCGAGGCGGGGCTCGACATCGACCTCGTCGGCGGCACCAGCATGGGCTCGATCCTGGCCGCCAGCGTCGCGATGGACTTGAGCCTGGACGAGATCGAGACCTACACGGTGGCATCCTTCGTCGGGCGCAACCCCCTCAACGATTACACGCTGCCGTTCCACGCACTGACCAGGGGCGCCAAGGTGGATGCGGGGCTGGCCGAGCGGTTCGGGGATGCCCGCATCGAGGATCTCTGGCGTCCCTTCTTCTGCGTGTCCTCGAACCTGACGACGGGCACGGCCATGGTCCACCGGGTCGGCGCCCTCGACCGGGCAATCCGTGCCAGCATCGCCATTCCCGGCCTGCTGCCGCCGGTGGCGAGCGAAGACGGCATCCTCGTCGATGGCGGCATGATGAACAACCTGCCCGCCGACGTGATGGCGGACCTCGACCGCGGCCCGGTGCTTGCCGTCGATGTCGGCAGCGACAGCGCCTTCCAGGCCATGCCGCGGCGTGGCATGGGCGCCCGGGCGGTCCGACGCATCCTCGGCATCTCGGATCAGCTCCCCGGTATCGCCCATCTGCTCCTGCGCTCCGCGACGGTGTCGAGCGGCGCCCAGACCATCGCGGCCGTGACCCGCGCGGCGATCCTGCTCAAGCCCGCCCTTGCGGGGGTGGACCTACGGGCGTGGTCGAGCTTCGAGACGACGGCCGAGCTCGGCTACCGCTGCGCCCGGGAGGCGCTGGAGACGGGCCGCCTGCGGGCCTGGACATGAGCGTCCCCGGTGCTTGGGCGCACGCGATGGATTCGCGCACGGTAACAGAACCTTTCCTGTCGCGAATGAACGGGCATCCATTCCGGTGCTTCAGGAGGCTACCGTGAAAGTCCTGCTCGCCGCGACGCCGCTCACGGGCCACGTCAATCCCATGCTCGCCGTCGGCCGCCTGCTGGCCGACCGAGGTGACTCGGTCACCTTCGTCACCGATCCCGCCTTCGCCCCGCAAGTCCATGCAGCGGGTTTCCACTTCATCCCTTGCCCGGACCATGGGGCTGCCAGCTACCTCGAACCCCACCTGCCGCCCGGCCCGGAGCGCTGGAGCAACGAGTTCGCCCGGCGCTTCATCGACCCCATGCCGGGCCAGGCCGCCCTACTGCGCGAGCTGATCGAGGACGAGGCTCCGGATATGATCGTCGCCGGCAGCATGTTCCTTGGCGTGCTGCCCCTACTCCAGTCGAGCCGGCCGCGGCCGCGCATCGTCGTCCTGAACGTCAGCGTCCTGTTCCTCGACAGGGCGGACGGCGCCCCGGTCGGTCTCGGGCTGCCCCCCGCCCGGGACGAGAACGAGCGCGCCCGCTACCTGACGCTCGGCGCCGCCATCGACCTGGGGTTCGTGGGGCCTGTTCGGGCCCATGCCGACGGGCGGCTCGCGGCGTTGGGTCTGCCGCCCCTCCCAGCTTCCCTCACGCAATCCATCGTCCAACTGCCCGATGTTTTCCTCCAGCAAGGCGTGCCGGGCTTCGAGTTCGAATGCCGGGCACCGCCGCGCAACCTGCGCTTCATCGGCCTTCTCCCCCTTGGCCGGTCTTTGGCGCCGCGCCCGTCCTGGTGGGACGAACTGGACGGCGACAGGGCAGTGGTCCTCGTCACTCAGGGTACCCTGGCCAACGGTGACCTCACGCAGCTCGTCGTGCCGACGCTCGCCGCCTTGGCCGACCGGGACGACCTCCTCGTCGTCGCGACGACCGGCGGGAAGTCCGTCGATGCCCTCGGGACGAAGCTGCCGCCGAACGCCCGGGTCGCATCGTTCCTGCCCTTCGACGCGATCTTCCCCAAGGTCGACGTGTTCGTGACCAACGGGGGCTACGGCAGCGTCCTGCAATCGCTGGCCGCCGGGGTGCCCATCGTGGCGGCGGGCAAGACGGAGGACAAGGCGGAGGT
>NZ_LSIX01000248.1:0-5140 GCF_001556475.1 Methylobacterium sp. CCH5-D2
CAGCGAGGCGAGACGGTGGGCCGCGTCGAGGATGCGGGCGACGAACTCGGCGCGCTCGACGTAGCGCGAGAGCCAGTAGAGGTTGTCGGCGGTGCGGGACAGCATGGGCGCTTCGCTGGGTTCGGCCGGTGAGGGCTCGATCGCTCGGTAGGGTTTCGTCTCGCGCGGGGCGGCGCCTCAGCCGTCCAACACCCAGGTATCCTTCGTGCCGCCGCCCTGGCTGGAATTCACCACCAGCGAGCCCTCCTTCAGCGCCACGCGGGTCAGGCCGCCCGGCACGATGCGGATCTCGTCCGCGCCGCAGAGCACGAAGGGCCGGAGATCCACGTGCCGGGGCGCCACGCCCGAGGCCACGAAGGTCGGGCAGGTCGAGAGCGAGAGCGTCGGCTGGGCGATGAATCCGTCCGGCGCGTGGCGCAGGCGCCGGCCGAACTCCTCGATCTCGCGCTTGGTCGCGTGCGGGCCCACCAGCATGCCGTAGCCGCCCGAGCCGTTGACCTCCTTGACGACGAGGTCCTTCAGGTTGTCCATCACGTACGCGAAGGCGTCCTTCTCGCGGCAGCGATAGGTCGGGACGTTGTGCAGGATCGGCTCTTCGCCGGTGAAGAACTTCACGATCTCGGGCATGTAGCTGTAGACCGCCTTGTCGTCGGCGACCCCCGTGCCGACCGCGTTGGCCAGCGTCACGGTCCCGCGCTCGTAGGCGTTCATCAGCCCCGGCACGCCGAGCACGGAATCGGGGCGGAAGACCAGCGGGTCGAGGAAGTCGTCGTCGAGGCGGCGATAGATCACGTCGACCCGGCGCGGTCCCTCGGTGGTGCGCATGTAGACGACGTCGTCCTTGGTGAAGAGGTCGGAGGCCTCCACCAACTCGACGCCGAGCTTGTCGGCCAGGAACGAGTGCTCGTAGAAGGCCGAGTTGTAGCGCCCCGGGGTCAGGAGCACGCAGGTGGGGTCGCGCGTGGCGGTGGCGGGCGCGAGGCTGCGCAGCGTCGCCAGCAGCGCGTCCGGGTAGTTCTCGACCGGTGCGACCCGGTGGCGGGAGAACAGGTCGGGAAAGAGCCGCAGCATCACCTCCCGGTTCTCCAGCATGTAGGACACGCCGGACGGGATGCGGGCGTTGTCCTCCAGCACGAAGAAATCGTTCTCGCCGGTCCGCACGATGTCGATGCCGGCGACGTGGACGTAGAGGTCGTGCGGCACCCGAAAGCTGCGCATCTCCATGCGGTAATGCGCGTTGCGATAGACGAGGTCGGCCGGGATGATACCGGCCTTGATGCATTCCTGCGGGCCGTAGACGTCCTTCAGGAAGGCGTTGATGGCGGTCACCCGCTGCTTCAGCCCGCGCTCGAGGAACCCCCATTCGGGCTTGGTCAGCACCCGCGGGATGATGTCGAACGGGATCAGTCGCTCGGTCGATTCGTTGTCGCCGTAGACCGCGAAGGTGATGCCGATGCGGCGAAACAGCAGTTCCGCCTGGCTGCGGCGGGTGTTGAAATGGTCGGAGGGCGTGGTGTCGAGCCAGTTTTTCAGTTGTCCGTAGGCGTTGCGGATGTCCGCCGCGGTCGCGGCCGATCCTCCGTGTCCCGTCATCTCGTCGAACGCCACACCGGCCATCGCGCTGCCTCCCAGATACCGCACGCTAGAGGCAAGAGGCGCGCCACGCCAAGGATCCGCGGGGACCCGCGGGCTCGATCGCGCTACAACCTCAGAACAGCTTCAGCCCTTTCAGGCTGGCGTGCCCGGTGCGTCCGAGAATGATGTGGTCGTGCACGATGATTCCAAGTGGATCGAGCACATTCACCACCTCGCGTGTCATCCGGACGTCGGCCGCCGAGGGGCTGGGATCGCCCGAGGGGTGGTTGTGGGCCAGGATGATGGCGGTGGCCGAGAGTTCGAGGGCGCGGCGCGCCACCTCGCGGGGATAGACCGGCGTGTGATCCACGGTGCCGCGTCCCTGCACCTCGTCGGCGATGAGGTGGTTGCGCTTGTCGAGGAAGAGGATCCGGAATTCCTCCCGTGCCGAGAAGGCCATGGTGGTGCGGCAATAGTCGAGCACCGCGCTCCAGGACGAGAGGAGCGAGCGCTCCTGGACCGCGCCGCGGGCCAGGCGGCGGCCGGCCGCCTCGGTCAGCTTGAGATCGACGATCACGCCGGGGCTGATGCCCTCGACCTCGGCAAGACGCGCGGGCTCGGCGCTCACGACCTCGGCGAAGCTGCCGAAGCGGTCGATCAGCGCCTTGGCGAGGGGTTTCACGTCCCGGCGGGGAATGGCTCGGAACAGGACGAGTTCGAGCAGTTCGTAATCCGGAAGCGCGTCGGCGCCGGCCTGTGCGAACCGGGCGCGCAGGCGCTCGCGGTGGCCGTGATAGTGCGGCGGCTCCGCGCCGCCCTTCGCCGGCGCGCTGTCTCCTCGGCCGTCCGCCCCGTCCACCGCCGGGCTCGCGGCGGCGCCGAGGTCGAGCAGCCCGCCGGGACCGGAGCCGCGCCGGGCCATCGGGTCAGGCGCCCGGGTTGGTGGGCTGGTGCAGGCCTCTGGGCGAGACCGTGAAGATCTCGCAACCCGTCTCGGTGACCGCGACGGTGTGCTCGAACTGGGCGGAGAGCGAGCGGTCCCGGGTGACCGCGGTCCAGCCGTCGGCCAGCACCTTCACGGAGGGGCGTCCGAG
This sequence comes from Methylobacterium sp. CCH5-D2, assembly GCF_001556475.1. NCBI lineage: Bacteria > Pseudomonadati > Pseudomonadota > Alphaproteobacteria > Hyphomicrobiales > Methylobacteriaceae > Methylobacterium > Methylobacterium sp. CCH5-D2. The sequence continues at coordinate 2,670 of NZ_LSIX01000248.1, forward strand.
ATTGATCATCGGCTCGATGGTGAAGAACTGGCCCGCCTTCAACGGCACGTCGTAGCTCGCCTCGACGTAGTGCAGGATGGTGGGCGCGTCGTGGTAGGTGCGACCGAGGCCGTGGCCGCAGAAGTCGCGCACCACCGAGCAGCGCTCCGCCTCGGCGTAGTCCTGGATCGCCCGGCCGATGTCGTTGGTCGAGCCGCCGGGCCTGACCGCCGCGATGCCGCGCATCAGCGCCTCGTAGGTGATCTCGCACAGGCGCGCCGCCTTGCGGGGCACCTCGCCCACGAAGGCCATGCGGCTCGAATCGCCGTGCCAGCCGTCGAGGATCAGGCAGATGTCGAGGTTGACGATGTCGCCCTCGCGCAGCGGCTTGTCGTTCGGGATGCCGTGGCAGACCACGTGGTTGATCGAGGTGCAGATCGACTTCGGGTAGCCGCGGTAGAGGAGCGAGGCCGGGTAGGCGCCGTTGTCCATCGCGAACTCGTAGGCGAGCCTGTCGAGTGCCTCCGTGGTGATTCCGGGCTGGGTCGCCTCCATCAGGAGGTCTAGGGCCTCGGCCGTCAGGCGGCCCGCCCGCCGCATGCCCTCGAAGCCCTCCGGCCCGTGGATCGGTGCCTCGGGGGAACGGCGCGCGCCCTGCGCGGTCGCTTGGTCTTGCTGGTTCATTCGGCGGGTCTTGCGCTGCGGCGTCTCTCAGCCGCTATGTACGGTGTGCGGGGGCTTTCCGCCAAGCGGCACGACGTATCGGGCACGCGCCGGCAGGGCTCGCGCGGCGGCCCGGATGGAGCGCGGGCTTGCGTGCGGCGCGGCGCTTCCCCCATAAGCGGCAGCGGATCGGGCCGCCCGCGCGGCTCTCACGAGCAGCAGGGCGGCAGATGGCTGACAAGGCGGTTCCGCACTTCCACAACGACCTCGGCGTGCCCGTCATCGAGGTCGGGGCGCGCGAGTTCATGTGCATCGGCGCGCGCCCGCCCTTCGACCATCCGCACGTCTTCCTCGACATGGGCGCGGACGACGAGATCATCTGCCAGTACTGCTCCACGCTCTACCGCTACCGCGCGGGGCTGAAGGCGACCGAATCGAACCCGCCGGCCTGCCTGTGGGACGACAGCAGCACGGCGGGCGGCGCCAAGGCGGCCTGAGCGCGCCCGCGCCGGCCGTGGCCGCGCTCGACATCGCCGTCGTCGGCGCCGGCATCGGTGGTTTGACCGCCGCGCTCGCGCTCGCCGACGCCGGGCACCGGGTCACGCTCGTCGAGCGGCGCACCGGCTTCAGCGAGGTCGGAGCGGGTCTGCAGCTCTCGCCGAACGCCAGCCGGGTCCTCGGCGATCTCGGGCTCGGCGCGGCGCTGCGGCGCGCGGCCAGCGAGCCGCCGGGCGTCGTGGTCCGCGCCCTCGACAGCGGTCGCCGGATCGGCGGCGTCAGCCTCGGGGCGACCGCCCGCGAGCGCTACGGCGCGCCCTACTATGTCATCCACCGGGCCGACCTGCAGACGGTGCTTCTCGATGCGGTGCGGGCGCGGCCCAACATCCGCCTCCTCGTCGGGCGCGGCGTCACGGGGCTCTCCGAGGGCGCCGACGGCGTCGCGCTGACCTGCGAGGGCGACGTCCGGGTCGATACGGTGGAGGCCGACCTCGCGATCGGTGCGGACGGCCTCCACTCGCGCGTCCGCGGCCATCTCGACCCCGCGCCCCTGCGGCCCGGCCACATGGCGGCTTGGCGCGCGGTGCTCCCGCGCGAGGGCCTGCCCGACGGGCTCGGCGGCGCGGAGACCGGCCTCTGGCTGGGGGCCGGCCGCCACGTCGTCCACTACCCGATCCGGGGCGGCCGCTTCCTCAACGTGGTGGCGATCGTGCCCGAGCGGCAGGGCGACGCGGATTGGGGGCGGATCGGCGACCCCGCGGTGCTCCGCACGCATTTCCGCGGCTGCGCGGCGCCGCTGCGCGCGCTGCTGGCCATGCCCGATTCCTGGCTGGTGTGGTCGCTCGCCGAGCGCGCGGTGGCGCGGCCGATCGCCCGCGGACGGGTGGCGCTGCTGGGCGACGCCGCCCACCCGGTCCTGCCCTTCCTGGCGCAGGGCGCGGCGCTCGCGATCGAGGACGCGGCCGTGCTCGTCCGCTGCCTCGCCGCGGGGCCGGTTCCGGACGCGCTCCCGGCCTACGCCGCCGCCCGGGCGCGCCGGGTCGCGCGCGTGCAGCGCGCCGCCCGCGGCAACGGGCGCACCTATCACGCCGGCCCGCTGACCGCCTTCGCCCGCGACCTCGTGATGCGCCGCCTCGGGCCGGACGGGATGCGCGAGCGCTACGCCTGGCTCTACGGCTGGACGCCGGACCCGGCCTGACTGCCCGCTTGATCTCGGGCGGGCGCCCGGCTACCGCTCGGCCCGCGCGGACGTGGCGGAACCGGTAGACGCACGAGACTTAAAATCTTGCGGCCGCAAGGCCGTGCGGGTTCGAGTCCCGCCGTCCGCACCA
>NZ_LSIX01000249.1:0-2125 GCF_001556475.1 Methylobacterium sp. CCH5-D2
CCCCGCCGGTGCGCGGCACCGCGACGCCGGCGCGGATCCCAGGGCCCAGCATGCCGAGCCCGGTCCCCGTGGACCACGCGGCGCCGGGCATCGCCCCCGGCATGACGCAACCGCCCGACCAGCCCCGCGCGGGGCAGGGCCGGCGGTAGCCGCCGGCCGCCGCCGGGGGACCGGTCCTGCGGAGGATCGGTCCGCCCCGTCCGCGGGCGCTGCCCGAAGCATCCGCTTCATATCGAAAGACCGACCGTTGCGTATGGCGCGACCGTCCACCCGCCACGTTAAGCTTTGCATCGGCCCTGCCGCACACTGGAGTCACCGAACACGTGGTCAAGATCGTGAACGTGGCGGATCTCCTGACGGAGACACTGCATCAGGTCGGCGTCCGGCGCATCTACGGCGTGGCGGGCGACAGCCTCAACGGCATCACCGAGTCGATCCGTGCGCGAGGCGACATCGAGTGGGTGCACGTCCGGCACGAGGAGGTCGCGGCCTTCGCGGCCGGCGGCGAGGCCCAGGCGACGGGCGAGCTCGCCGTCTGCGCCGGCTCCTGCGGGCCCGGCAACCTGCACCTCATCAACGGCCTGTTCGACGCGCACCGCACCCGCACGCCGGTGCTCGCCATCGCGGCCCAGATCCCCTCCGCCGAGATCGGGTCGAACTACTTCCAGGAGACGAAGCCGACCGAGCTGTTCCGCGACTGCAGTTGCTACTGCGAGCCGATCGTCTCGGCGGCCCAGCTGCCCTACGTGCTCGAGACGGCAGTGCGCGCCGCCATCGGGAACCAGGGCGTCGCCGTCGTGGTCATCCCCGGCGACGTCGCGCTCCAGGACGCGCCCAAGCGCGCCGTCGCGCCGAATGCCGGCCTGATCCCGCCCCGGCCCGTGATCGTCCCGGCGGCCCGGCAGATCGACGCCCTGGCGGATCTGCTCAACGGGGCCAAGAAGGTCACCCTGTTCTGCGGCCGCGGCTGCGCCGGCGCGCGCGAGGCGGTGATCGCGCTCGCCGAGACCTTGAAGGCGCCGGTCGTGCACGCGCTCGGCGGCAAGGAGCATGTCGAGCACGACAACCCCTACGACGTCGGCATGACCGGCCTGATCGGCTTCTCGTCGGGCTACGCCGCCATGGAGGCCTGCGACACGCTCCTGCTGCTCGGCACGGACTTCCCCTACCGCCAGTTCTATCCCGAGGGCGCCAGGATCGCGCAGGTCGACATCCGGCCCGACAATCTCGGGCGCCGCTGCCGGATCGACCTCGGCCTCGTGGGCGACGTGGGGGCGACGATCGCCGCCGTGATGCCGAAGCTGCAGCCGAAGGGCGACGACGGCCACCTGCAGGCCTGCCTGAAGCACTACGCCAAGGCGCGCGAGGGCCTCGACGAACTCGCCACCGGCAAGGCCGGGCGCAAGCCGATCCACCCGCAATACCTGACGCGGCTCCTCAGCCAGGCCGCGGCCCCCGACGCCGCCTTCACGGCCGATGTCGGCACCCCGACGATCTGGGCCGCCCGCTACCTCGCGATGTCCGAAGGCCGCCGCCTGATCGGCTCCTTCGCGCACGGGTCCATGGCCAACGCCCTGCCGCAGGCGATCGGCATCCAGGCGGCGCAGCCCGGGCGCCAGGTCGTGTCGCTCTCGGGCGACGGCGGCTTCACCATGCTGATGGGCGACCTGCTCACCCTGGTGCAGCACGAGCTGCCCGTGAAGGTCGTGGTCTTCAACAACGGCACGCTGGGCTTCGTCGAGATGGAGATGAAGGCCGCCGGCTACCTCGACACCGGCGTGGCGCTGCGCAACCCGAACTTCGCCGCCATGGCGCGGGCCGCCGGCATCCACGCCGTCCGGGTCGAGGATCCGGCCGACCTCGAGGGGGCGATCCGCGAGATCCTCGACCATCCGGGTCCCGCCCTCCTCGACGTGGTCACGAACCGCCAGGAACTCGCCATGCCCCCCAAGATCGAGGCGGCGCAGGTGAAGGGCTTCAGCCTCTACATGCTGCGGGCGGTGATGAACGGTCGCGGCGACGAGCTCATCGACCTCGCCAAGAGCAACCTGCTGCGATGACGCGGGCTCGGCGTTCCGGCGCGGTCGCCGGCGCGGTCACCGGCGCGGCCACCGGCGCGCTCCAG
>NZ_LSIX01000250.1:0-24795 GCF_001556475.1 Methylobacterium sp. CCH5-D2
CCTCCCGCAGGCACGACAAGGTGCCCGCGGGCCTCTCCCCGCACGCGGGGAGAGGGAGAGCCGCGGTAGCCAGTGTGATCGACCGGAAACGATCTCGCGTAGCGGACGAGATGCGTCGAAGAGAGTCGAACCCCTTTAGCGCCGCGCGGGGATCAGCGCCCCGAGCGCGGCGACGAGCCAGCCGGCCATCAGGGCGGTGCCGCCGATCGGCGCGGCCATCGGGAAGAGCGGCCTCGTATAGAGCGCCCGCAGCGCGAGGTCGCCGCTGAACAGGGCGAGGCCGGCGAGCAGCAGGAGCGCGGCGAGCCGCGTCGGCCACGCCCGCGTCAACCCGGCACCGCCCAGCGCGGCCAGGGCCAGGATCGCAGGCGCGTGGAAGAGCAGGAACTGCGCGGCGGTCTTCAGCGAATCCGTGCCCGTCCCATGCGCGGCCGCGGCGGAGGCCGCAACGCCGAGTCCGCCCGCGAGGGCGGCCAGCGCGACGACCAGCCGGTCGGCAAGGCTCACGGCGCGCGCTCCGCGAGCAGCCGGGCGATCGCCGCGCGCAGCTCCGGCACGCCGCTGTCGTCGCGGCTCGAGGTCAGGATGATCTGCGGGAAGGCCGCCGGGCGCCGGGCAAGCGCGGCCTCGATGCCGGCGAGCCTGTTCGCGACCTCGGACTTCTTCAGCGCGTCGGCCTTCGTCAGTACGATCTGGTAGCTGACGGCCGCCTTGTCCAAGCCGTCGAGCACGTCGGTGTCGAGGCTCTTCAGGCCGTGGCGCGCGTCGATCAGCACGAAGACCCGGGCGAGGTTGGCGCGGCCCTTGAGGTAGTCGTGGATCAGCCGCGTCCAGGCCTCGACCTTCGCCTTCTCGACCGCGGCGTAGCCGTAGCCCGGCATGTCCACGAGGCTGAGGCGCGGACCGACCTTGAAGAAGTTGAGCTGCTGCGTCCGCCCCGGCGTGTGCGAGGTGCGCGCCAGCGTGTTGCGGCCGGTGAGCGCGTTGATCAGGCTCGACTTGCCGACATTCGAGCGACCCGCGAAGGCGATCTCGACATCCTCCATCGGCGGTAGCCGGTCGAGGGTCTGGGCGGCGGCGTAGAAGTCGGCGGCGCCCGCGAAAAGCAGGCGGCCGGCCTCGATGAGGCCGGCCTCCTTGTCGTCGTCCGTCTGGTTCACGAGGCGGGTCTCAGCTCTTGGCGGCCACGTTCTTCGACGCGCCGCGACGGAACGTGCCCCTGAGGTTGTCCCACAGCTCTACCTTCACGCCGTTGCGGCGCATGATGACGTATTGCTGGATCACCGAGAGGGTGTTGTTCCAGGCCCAGTAGATCACCAGGCCGGCCGGGAACGAGCCGAGCATGAAGGTGAAGATGATCGGCATGAAGGTGAAGACCTGCGCCTGGACCGGGTCCGGCGGCGCGGGGTTCATCTTCATCTGCACGAACATCGTGATGCCCATGATGATCGGCCAGATGCCCAGATGCACGAAGTCGGGCGCGGCGTAGGGCAGAAGGCCGAACAGGTTGAGGAAGCTCGTCGGATCGGGCGCCGCCAGATCCTGGATCCAGCCGAAGAAGGGCGCGTGCCGCATCTCGATGGTGATGAACAGGACCTTGTAGAGCGCGAAGAAGACCGGGATCTGGATCAACACGGGCCAGCAGCCGGCGACCGGGTTGATCTTCTCCTTCTTGTACAGCTCCATCATCGCCTGCTGCTGCTTCATCTTATCGTCTTTGTACCGCTCCCGGATGGAGGCCATCTCGGGCTGCACGGCCTTCATCTTGGCCATGGAGACGTAGGAGCGGTTGGCGATAGGCAGGAAGAAGAGCTTCAGGATCGCCGTGACGACGAGGATCGAGACGCCGAAATTGCCGAACAGGTGGAAGAAGAAATCCAGCGCCCGGAACATCGGCTTGGTGATGAAGTGGAACCAGCCCCAGTCGATCATCAGATCGAACTGCTTGATGCCGAGATTCTTCTCGTAGGCGTTGATGGTGTTGACCTCCTTGGCGCCCGCGAACAGGCGCTGGGTCGAGGCCAGGGTGGCGCCGGGCTCGACGCTGCGGCCGTCACCGCGCACGCTCGCCTGGTAGACCTGGGTCCGGCCGTCCGCGCGCTCGGTGAAGGCACCCGTATAGGGGGTCTGCTGGTCCGGGATCGCGGCCGCGGCCCAGTACTTGTCGGTGATGCCGACGAAGCCGCCGGTCACGTTCGACCACGCCTTGCCCTTGGTGTTGGCGCCGCCGTAGGCGCCCTCCTTGGCGAGGTGGTCGTAGGTGTATTCCTGCAGGCCGTCGTTGCCGAGGACGCCGATCATGCCCTCGTGCAGGACGTAGTAGCCTTGGGTATGCGGCTTACCCCAGCGCGAGACGAGGCTGTAGGGATAGAGCGTCACCGCGCCCGAGCCCTTGTTCTCGACCTCGTCGCGGACCGTGAACATGAACTTGTCGTCGATCGCCAGGATGCGGCGGAAGACGAGGCCGGCGCCGTTGTCCCAGGTCAGGGTGACCGGCATGCCGGGCGAGAGCGTCTCGCCGCTCGCCGTCCAGAGCGTGTCGTTGGTGGGCAGCGGGCCCGCGTTCTGGCCGACCCAGCCGAACTCGGCGTAGTAGGGCGTCTCGGTGCCGGCGGGCGAGAACAGCACGATCTCCGGGCTCTTGTCGTCCACGGTCTCGTGGTAGCCCTTGAGCTTCACGTCGTCGATGCGGCCGCCCTTGAGCGCGACCGAGCCCGAGAGCGCCGGGGTCTCGATGCGGATGCGCGGCGAGCGGGCGAGCACCGCGTCGCGCGGCTCGGGGGCGGAGGGGTTCGTGCCGGCGACCGGCGCCGCCGGGCCGCCCTCCTTAGGCGCGGGCGAGGGCACGCCGTCCGGGCTGACGCCCGGGGGCTGCGCCTGCGTCTGAGCCTGCTGGTTCTGCAGGGCGGCCTGCCGCTGCTGCTCGACCCGCGGCGCGGCGACGAAGTAGTTCCAGCCGAGGAGCACGACGAGCGACAGGGCGATCGCCACGATCATGTTCGTCTTGTCATTGCCCATCTGGGACACCGCCGCACGCGTTCGAGAGGGATTGCGGGAGAGACGCGGCCGGAGCGGGAGAGCCCGCCGCGCGACCGTGAGGTGTGGGTTGGTCCGGCTTGCCGCCAGAGGTCTTGCCGCCAGAAGTCGGCCCGGGCGCGCCGCGCTGGCCCGAGCGTCGCGGGCGGGGACCGGCGTCGGGGCCGCGTGCCTTGACCACTGCGGTGACCGCGCGGCGCAGATCGTCCTTCAGGGCGTCGAAGGGGGCATCGAGCGCGGGGCGCCGGGCAATCAGCACGATGTCGGCCGGAACGACGGGCAGGTCGGCCGCCACCGCCGCCACGGCCGCGCGCAGACGCCGCCGGATGCGGTTGCGCTCCGTGGCATGGCCGACCCGCTTGGTGATGGTGAAGCCGACACGCAGAGCCTTCGGGTCGTCCGGGGCCGCGCCATCGCGCAGTCGTCCCTGCCCGGTCATGCGCTCGGTGTGAAAGCGGCGCCCGTCGGCCGCCGCTAGGAAGTCGGGCCGCCGCCTGAGCCGCTCGATCGTCGACATCGCCGATCCGACCCCGCTGGCCTCGATGGTCGCGGGCACCCGGGCGGGTGCCGCGAGGGGGTCCGCCTTACGCGGACAGGCGCTTGCGGCCGTGGGCGCGACGGCGCGCGATCACCTTGCGGCCGCCGGCGGTCGCCATGCGGGCGCGGAAGCCGTGACGGCGCTTACGGACGAGCTTGCTCGGCTGGTAGGTTCTCTTCATGGCGATGCCTTCAGGGTCGAGGCGCGTTCGCGGACGGCGGCTGCCGTGTGCCCGACCTTCACGCGTCCTGGAGAGTGTCTGCAAACGCGAAGGGCGCCCGAACGGGGCGCCTCGACGCGACTGGCGGGCTTATGGCGGAAGGGTGCGGCGAAGTCAACGTTTCGTGCAAGGCCTGCGCCCTCAGGCGCGGCGGCACAGGTCGGCCGGGTCCGCGCGGCGATCGAGCACGAGGGCGACGGCGAGGGCGCTCAGGCTGGCGACGAACGGCGCCAGCGCCAGAACTCCGGGACCGAGCGGTCTCCAGCCGAGACCGACGGTGAGGAGGCCACCGGGAAGCGCGGCTGCAACGAGGTGAAACATCGGGCGCATCTCGCGACGCGCGCTCCATGCCCGCATCCGACGGGAAGGCTTAGAAGATCCACCCCGTTTTGGAATACGCCGAACAGGGCAGATCGGCGAAAATCATACCCTTCCCAGGTCTATTTTCATGCGGCCCACCACCGTCGGTGCATGACCTTCGGATCCCGCTACCTACGATCAGGACACCCTCAGTGTCCCTCGAACTCCATCAGGGTCCGGACCGGAACGCCGAGGTCGCGCAGGCGCTGGGCGCCGCCGATCTCCGGCAGGTCGATGACGAAGCAGGCCGCCACGATCTCGGCGCCCATGCCGCGCAGCAGGTTGATCGCGGCGGTGGCGGTGCCGCCGGTCGCGATGAGGTCGTCCACCAGCAGCACCCGGTCGCCGGGCTTCACCGCATCGACGTGGATCTCGATCTCGTCGGTGCCGTATTCCAGCGCGTAGGCCATCGAGACGGTCTTGTGCGGGAGCTTGCCCCGCTTGCGGATCGGCACGAAGCCCGAGGAGAGCTGGTGGGCGACCGCACCGCCCAGGATGAAGCCGCGCGCCTCAATGCCGGCGACCTGATCGATGCGCCCGCCCGCGAAGGGATGGACCAGCGAATCGACGGCCCGGCGGAAGGAGCGCGGGTCGCTGAGCAGCGTGGTGATGTCCCGGAAGACGATGCCGGGCTTCGGGTAGTCCGGAATCGAGCGGATCGAGTCCTTCAGCGCGGCGTGGCGGCGGGCTTCCATGGGCGGGACCATCCTGTTGCGGGAGCGGCCTCGAACCGGGCCGCGCACGGGCTTGCCGGTGTCGGGTGCGTCAGCCCTGCGCCTTGCGCAGGATGGCCAGCAGCTCGCGCTGCAGCGTCTCGTTGCCGGCGCAGACCGAGCGGGAGGCGAGCGGCTCGGCCGCCCCGTCCGCCGCGGTGACGAAGCCGCCGGCCTCGCGCACCAGGATCACGCCAGCGGCGAAATCGTAGGTCTGCAGGTCGCGCTCCCAGTAGGCGTCGAGGCGCCCGCAGGCCACGTAGGCGAGGTCGAGCGCCGCCGAGCCCATGCGCCGCGTGCCGCCCGAGACCGCCATCACGGCCGCGACCTCGCGGAGCAGCCGCGGGTGGTTGCCGCGCCCGAGATAGGGCGTGCCGTAGCCGACGAGGCCGTCGGTCATGTCGGTGCGGCCCGAGACGCGCAGGCGCCGGTTGTTGAGATAGGCGCCCTTGCCGCGCTCGGCCACGAACAGCTCGTCCTTGACCGGATCGTAGATCACGCCGGCCACGATCTGGCCCTCGCGCTCGAGGCCAACCGAGATCGCGAAGTGCGGGATGCCGTGCAGGAAGTTCGAGGTGCCGTCGAGCGGATCGACGTGCCAGGTGTGGCTCTTGTCGGTGCCCTCGATCAGGCCGTTCTCCTCCAGGATCAGGCTGTAGCCGGGGCGCGCCTTCATCAGGGCGTCGCGCAGCACCTCCTCGGCCTTGCGGTCGGCCGCCGAGACGAAGTCGCCGGGGCCCTTGCGCGAGACCTGGAGGTTCTCGACCTCGCCGAAGTCGCGGCGCAGGCCGCGCGAGGCCTTGCGCACGGCATCGACCATCACGGTCATCAGGGGAGACGAGATCATCGCGAAGTCCGGTTGTGCAAAGAGCGTTGGCCGCCCGTTAAACGCTCGCGCGCGCGGAATCGAGCCCCCGGCCCGCATGGGAGCCATCGCGCGGCCGACGCGAGGGGCGGATGTGGGATGTCCCGGCCTCAGCCATCGGCCGGCTCGCCCAGCGTGTCCTCGACGTAGATTTGCTCCAGGAGCACCTTGATCACCGCCATCAGGGGCAGCGCCAGCGCGATGCCCCAGAGCCCGAAGATCACGCCGAGCAGGAGTTGCCCGGCGAAGATCGTGGCGGGCGGGATGTCCAGCGCCCGCTTCTGGATGAAGGGCGTCAGCCCGTAGCTCTCCAGACACTGGACCGCGAGGTAGACGCCGAGCGCGCCCAGCACCCCGTTCAGGCCCGAGCCCAGGCTCGCCAGCAGGATCACCACGCCCGCCACCAGGGGCCCGATCGTCGGCACGAAGGCGAGCAGGCCGGCCTGCAGCCCGAGGATCAGCGCACCGCCGATCCCCAGGAAGGCGAGGCCTGCCCAGGTGCAGAGGAAGATCACCGCCATGGTGAGGAGTTGGCCGAACAGCCAGTGCCGCAGGGTCTCGCCCGCGCCGTCGAGCACGCGCGCCCCCCGCGGGGGCTTGCGCGGGGGCACGAAGCGCAGGAGCCCGTCGCGGTAGCTGCCGGGATCGGCCGCGAAGGCCAGGCCGAGGAAGGCGATCACCGCGACGTTGCCGAGGGCGTTGAACAGGCCGAGCACCACGGTCGCGGCGGGGCCGAGGACGCTCGACGCGTCCGAGATCAGCGAGCCGGAATTCTTCAGGATGCTGCTCGCGAAGCCGCCGAATGCGCCCTTCCCCGCGTCCCTGCCGGGCTCTTTCCGATCCTTGTCGGCTGGATCCTGACCCGGCTCGCCGCCCTCGCCCGGGAACGGCACGTCGATACCCCGCTGCTGCAGCCAGTCCTTCACGGTACCGGCCTGGGCCCCGACCGTCCGGCCGAGGTCGCGCCCCTGCTGCGCGATGGTCGCGCCGCCGAGGCCCGCGAAGCCCGCGACGGACGCGGCCAGCACGAGGCTCGCCAGCGTCAGCCGCAGGCCCCGCGGGATCGGCAGGACGTATCCGAGCCCCCGCGTCAGGCCGTCGAGGAAGACCCCGAGCAGGACGCCCGCGAAGATCAGCAGCAGCGTGTCGGCGGCCATCCAGGCGAGGGCCAGGGCGACGCAGAAGCAGACCACGCCGATCCCGGAGAGCGCCAGCGGGGCCGCCCCCCGCCAGGGCCCGACCGGCCCGCGCAGGGCCTCCGTTCCGTCCCGCGCCATCGCCTGAGCCATCGCTTCCCCCTGCCGCCCGCCCGTGCCCGTGGTCGCGCTCACGCCCAGCGCTCCGCCGCCGCGTCGTCGGCCTCGGTCGCCTCGACCCAGCCGCCGGTCGTGCCGTCGGCGAGGTGCTCGCGCTTCCAGAAGGGGGCGCGGGTCTTCAGGTAATCCATCAGGAAGGTCGCCGCCTCGAAGGCGGCGACCCGGTGGCTCGAGGCGGTGACGACCAGCACGATACCGTCGCCCGGCGCGACGAGCCCGTGCCGGTGGACGACCCGCACCGCCTGAAGCGGCCAGCGCGCGCGGGCCGCCTCGACCACGCGGCCGATCTCGGCCTCGGCCATGCCCGGGTAATGCTCCAGTTCCAGGCCCTTCAGCCGCCCGCCCTCGTCCCGGCACAGCCCCGTGAAGGTGACGACGGCACCGGCCCGGCCGCCATGCTCGGCCTCGACCCGCGCGATCTCGGCCGCGACGTCGAAGGGCTCGGCCTGGATGCTGACGGGATCGGGCGTGGGATCGGGCATACGGAACTCAACGCGCGGCGGGTGCTGTCCCGCCCCGAGCCTGACACTCGGGGCGCGGGCGGCTATATGGCACGGCAGGCGCCCCGGTGCAGGCCCACCGCCCCAACCTCCGCCGAATCCTGTGAGGACGAGCCCGTGAGTCCCGACCTGATCCTGCCCTACGCGGGCGCCCTGCCGGACTTCGCGAGCCGCCCGGTCTGGTGCGGCCGGGGCAGCACCGTGATCGGGGCCGCCACGATCGGTGCCCAGGCCTGGATCGGCGACGACGGGGTGATCCGGGCGGACGGCCAGAGCGTCACGCTGGGCGAGCGCTTCTGGCTCGGGCCGCGCTCGACCGTGCATATCGCGACCTTCACCCACGGCACGGTCTGCGGCGACCGGGTGACGGTGGGGCGCAACAGCGTGGTCCACGCCTGCACGGTGGGCTCCGACGTGGTGGTCGAGGACGACGTGGTGATCCTCGACGGCGCCACGGTCGGTGACGGGGTGGTGATCGAGGCGGGCGCCACCGTGTTCCCGCGCGCCACGCTCGAATCCGGTTTCGTCTACGGTGGCACCCCGGCCAAGCCCCGCAGGCCGATCGACCGGGCGGGGGTGGCCGAGCGGGCCGAGCGCCTGCGCGAGGCGATGGGCGAGAGCCCGGCGAGCCCGGCGCCCGAGCCGCACGAGGCAGACGATACGGTCTTCGTCGCCCGCACGGCGCGCCTGCGCGGACGCGTGGGGCTCGGTGCTGGGGCGAGCGTGCTGTTCTCCTGCGCGCTCGACGCCGAGGTCGGTCCGATCGTGGTCGGCGCCGACACCAACATCCAGGACAACACCCAGATCCGCACGCGCGGCGAGGGCGTGGTGATCGGGCGCGACACCACGATCGGCCACAACGTGCGCGTCAGTGACAGCCGCATCGGCGCCCGCTGCCTCATCGGCATCGGCGCGACGGTCGCGCCCGGCACGGTCATCGCCGACGAGGTGATGCTGGCCGCCGGCGCCACCACCGATCCGGGCCAGTTGCTGGAGGGCGGGCATCTCTGGGGCGGGCGGCCCGCGCGCATTCTCGGGCCGCTTGACGCCGAGAAGCGCGCTATGATGGCCCGCATCGTCGAGGGCTACTGCCGGCACGGGCGGGAGTACCGGGTAGCGCAGATGGAGGCGGAGTAGCCGGTCTCCCGCCATTCACCAGCCCTCTCACGAGCCGTGTCACGAACATTGGGGCGGCTGCCTGACATCCCCCTGAGCCTGTCATCGCGTCCGGCCCCGCACCTTTCCCCTTGTTGCGGCGCACGTTATGCACGGCGCCGTTCGGGGCATCCGGCTTGGCCGGAAGAACCCTGCGGAGAGGCCCAAGGCTCAGGAAGGCGCTCGGATCATGGCGAAGATCAAGGTGGCGAACCCCGTCGTCGAGCTCGACGGCGACGAGATGACCCGGATCATCTGGTCCGAGATCAAGAACAAGCTCATCCACCCCTATCTCGACGTCGATCTCGAGTATTACGACCTGGGCGTCGAGCACCGCGACGCGACCAACGACCAGGTCACGGTCGATGCCGCCAACGCGATCAAGCGCCACGGCGTGGGCGTGAAGTGCGCCACCATCACCCCGGACGAGGCCCGGGTGAAGGAGTTCGGCCTCAAGGAGATGTGGAAGTCGCCCAACGGCACGATCCGCAACATCCTCGGCGGCGTGATCTTCCGCGAGCCGATCATCTGCAAGAACGTGCCCCGCCTCGTCCCCGGCTGGACCCAGCCGATCGTGGTCGGCCGCCACGCCTTCGGCGACCAGTACCGCGCCACCGACTTCAAGGTCCCGGGCAAGGGCCGTCTGTCCATCAAGTTCGAGGGCGACGACGGCACGGTGATCGAGAAGGAGGTGTTCAAGTTCCCGGACGCCGGCGTCGCTCTGTCGATGTACAACCTCGACGAGTCGATCCGCGACTTCGCCCGCGCCTCGCTGAACTACGGCCTCAACCGCAAGTACCCGGTCTACCTGTCTACCAAGAACACCATCCTGAAGGCCTATGACGGGCGCTTCAAGGACCTGTTCGAGGAGGTCTACCAGAACGAGTTCAAGTCGCGCTTCGACGCGCTCGGCATCGTCTACGAGCACCGGCTGATCGACGACATGGTCGCCTCCGCCCTGAAGTGGTCGGGCGGCTACGTCTGGGCCTGCAAGAACTACGACGGCGACGTGCAGTCCGACACCGTGGCGCAGGGCTTCGGCTCGCTCGGCCTGATGACCTCGGTGCTGCTCACCCCGGACGGCCAGACGGTGGAGGCCGAGGCCGCCCACGGCACGGTGACCCGCCACTACCGCGAGCACCAGAAGGGCAAGGAGACCTCGACGAACTCGATCGCCTCGATCTTCGCGTGGTCGCGCGGCCTCGCCCACCGGGCCAAGCTCGACGGCAACGCGGAACTCGCCACCTTCGCGAACACGCTCGAGAAGGTCTGCATCGACACGGTCGAGGCGGGCTCGATGACGAAGGATCTCGCGCTCCTCGTCGGCCCGGACCAGCGGTGGCTCTCCACCACCGGCTTCCTCGACAAGGTCGATCAGAACCTCAAGGCCGCGATGGGCGCCTGAGCCGCAGGCACCGCGCGAACCGAGAAGGGCCGGCGGGAGCGATCCGCCGGCCCTTCTTCTTTCTGGACACTGGTTTCGACCCACTGTTGCCCATGAGACGCTGCCCTTTTCCCGGACGCCTGGAACGCAGTGGAAGGTGATCCGGGATCCAGAGAAAGAAGCGCCGCGCAGCGGCTCGACCTTCATCACCGGCGCAGCATTCGGACGCTTCGCGTCTCCATGTGCTGGGTCCCGGATCACCCTCCGCTGACGCTCCGGGCGTGCAGGCCCGAAGGGCCCGGAAAGGGGCGTGGCGGCAAAGCCGGAGCCGCGGCGTCGGGGGCTTCTCGTCAGGCCTTGCCGCCGCGCTCCAACAGCTCGATGCGCACGCCGTCCGGTCCGTCGAGGAAGGCGGTGCGGAGCACCGGGTTTACCTGCGTGAGCGGGATCGCCAGCGGGACGCCGCGCGCCTCCAGATCCGCGAGCGCCGCGTCGATGTCGGCCACCCGCAGCCCGATATGCTCGATGCCGCGATGCGGCGGCACCGCGGCCGGGGCGATGTCGGCGGGCGCCTGCTCGATGAAGACCCGCAGGCCGCCGAGATCGAGCACCACCCGGCTCACCGGATCGCCGATGCGCTCGGTCTCGCGCGCACCCAGCACCGCAACGTAGAAGCCCGCCGCCGCCACCGGATCGCGGCTGCGCAGGTGGACGTGGTCGATGCTGTAGCTGAGGCCGGTGGCGTCCATGGTGTCCTCGTTCAGGCGGCGCAGCGCGCCGCAGTTCAGGCGGCGAGCTTCTGCGCGGCGACGGGCGCGTGCGCCCGCACATGGGCGAGCAGCGCCTGGACCGGGTGCGGCAGGGCGCGGCCGTCGATGAGCTTGGCTTGACAGCGGCAGGAATAGCCGTCGGCTAGCAGCGTGCCCTCCGGGCTCTCGGCGACGCGGCGCGCCCAGCTCTGGCCGTAGATCACCTCGGAGGTGGCGCGGTTCGCCGCCTCGTGGCCGTAGGTGCCGGCCATGCCGCAGCAGCCCGCCGCCGGGATCTCGAGCGGCAGGCCGAGATGCGCGAAGAGCGTCTGCCAGTCCTTCACGGCGGCCGGCGCGTTGGTGCGCTCGGTGCAGTGGGGCAGGAGCCGCAAGGGGCGGCCCGCCGGGCGCGGCGCGATCGCGTCGAGCCGGGCGGCGAGCCATTCCTGCACGAGCCGGACCTTCGGCGCGGTCTCGGGTCCCAGCGCACCGGCATATTCCGAGCGGTAGGTCAGCGTCATCGAGGGATCGACCCCGACGAGCGGCACGCCGGTCGCCTCGAGCGCGCGCAGCATCCGGGCATTGGCCTCCGCCACCCGGCGAAACCGGGCCAGGAAACCGTGGACGTGGACCGGCTTGCCGTTCGGCCGGAACGGGGCGAGCCAGGGCCGGAAGCCCAGCTCGATCAGCAGCGCGCAGAGGTCGACCACCACCGGCGCCTCGAAATGGCTGGTGAAGGCGTCCTGCACCACCACGACTGCGCGGGCCCGCTCCGCCTCGGACAGGGCGCGGAGCGCCTCCGGCGTGGCGGTCGCGACACCGAGCTTGCCGAGCGCCGGGGCGAGCGGGGCCGAGAACACCGGGACCGCCACGAGCCCGAGCCGGCCCAGCAGCCTTTGGGACAGCGGGTTGCGGGAGAGCAGGTTGCTGAGACGCGGCGCCCGGCCGGCCAGCGGCAGCAGCGGCTCCAGCGCGGCCACGACATGGTCCTTCAGCGGCCGCGGGTAGCGCTGGTGGTAGAGCGCCAAAAACTTCGCCCGGAAGCTCGGCACGTCGACCTTGATCGGGCAGGCGCCCGTGCAGGACTTGCAGGCGAGGCAGCCGTCCATCGCCTCCTTCACGGCGTGCGAGAAATCCTCTCCCGGCGGCCGGCGCCGCAGGGCGCCCGCCAGGGAGGCCGCGAGCGGCCCGAGCCAGCCGGGCCGCTCGTCGCGCAGCGCCGCAGCCGGGTCGATGCCCGCGGCGGCGGTCCGGCGCAGCCACTCGCGCATCAGCGAGGCGCGGCCCTTCGGCGAGTGGCGCCGCTCGCGGGTCGCCTTCCAGGACGGGCACATCGCCTCGTCGGTGTCATAGCTGAAGCAGGCGCCGTTGCCGTTGCAGTGGAGCGCCTCGTCGAAAGAGGCCCGCACGTCGCGCGGGATGGTGCGGTCGCGCTCGCCCCGCAGCGGCACGGCGTCGATCGCGGTGAGCGCCGCCCCCGTCGCCGAGGCGATCTTGCCGGGGTTGAGCCGGTCGCCCGGGTCGAAGGCGCGCTTGACCGCCTCCAGCGCCGGCACCAGCGGCCCGAACACGCCGGGCACGAACTCGGATCGAAAACCCTTGCCGTGCTCGCCCCAGAGCAGGCCGCCGTAGCGGGCCGTGAGCGCGACCACGCCCTCGGTGACCTCGCGGATCAGCCGCTCCTGGTCAGGGTCCTTCAGGTCGATGGCGGGCCGCACGTGCAGCACGCCCGCATCGACGTGGCCGAACATGCCGTAGCGAAGCCCCTTGCCGTCGAGCAACCCGCGGAAATCCCGGATGTAGTCGGCCAGCTGCTCGGGCGGGACCGCGGTGTCCTCCACGAAGGGGATCGGGCGCGCGTCGCCCTTGACCGCGCCGAGCAGGCCGACGGCCTTCTTGCGCATGGTCCAGAGCCGCTCGATCGCCGCCCCGCGGGCGACCGTGAAGCCGATGCGGGTCGGGCTCGCATCGGCCTCCAGCATGGCGACGAGGCGGCCGAGCGCCGCCTCGACCTCCGCTTCCTCGGCGCCCACGAACTCCACGAGGTTGATGCCGTCGACCCGGCGGCCGGCGGGGTCCTCGGGGAAGAAGGCCTGCACGCCGGCCCAGCCGGGATCGTTGCGGGCAAGCCCCAGCACGGTCGAGTCGATGGTCTCGACGGAGGCCGCGCCGAAGGGCAGCAGCGCGCGGGCGTCGCGCAGAGCCGCGTCGAAATCGACGTAGCTGAGCGCCACGAGCGCCGCGGCCTCCGGGATCGGCAGCACGTCGAGCGTGGCCTCGGCGATCAGCGCCAGGGTTCCCTCCGAGCCGCAGACCAGGCTCTTCAGGTCGAGGCCGCCGGCCGCGCCCCGCGCGTGGGCGAGGTCGTAGCCGGTGAGGCAGCGGTTGAGCTTCGGGAAGCGCTCGGCGATGAGCGCGGCGTTCTGCGCGATGACCGCGTCCACCGCCCGGTGGATGGCGCCGGCCCGGTCCTCGCGGGCGCTCACGGCGGAGAGCGCCTCCGCGTCGAGGTCGCGCGCCTCCAGCACCGTGCCGTCGGCGAGCACGCAGATCAGCGCGCGGACGTGGTCGCGGGTCTTGCCGTAGAGGCAGGAGCCCTGGCCGCAGGCGTCCGTCGAGATCATGCCCCCGATGGTCGCCCGGTTCGAGGTCGAGAGCTCGGGCGCGAAGAACAGGCCGTGCGGTTTCAAGGC
This sequence comes from Methylobacterium sp. CCH5-D2, assembly GCF_001556475.1. NCBI lineage: Bacteria > Pseudomonadati > Pseudomonadota > Alphaproteobacteria > Hyphomicrobiales > Methylobacteriaceae > Methylobacterium > Methylobacterium sp. CCH5-D2. Next base: position 13,530 of record NZ_LSIX01000250.1, read on the forward strand.
GGCGTTGAGCTGGTCCTTCACCACGCCGGGCTCGACGCGCACGGTCCGCCGCTCCGGGTCGATCTCCAGGATGCGGGTCATGTGGCGCGAGCAATCGACCACGAGGCCGGGGCCGAGCGACTGGCCGTTGGTGCCGGTGCCGCCGCCGCGGGGGCGCACCACCACCTCGCGGAAGCGCGGATCGTCGAGCAGCCGCCCGATCCGCACGAGGTCGTCACGGTCACGCGGAAACGCCACCGCGCCGGGCTCGACCTGATAGATCGAGTTGTCCGTGGCGAAGACCGTGCGGTCGGCCTCGCTCAGGCTGAGGTCGCCCGCGAAGCCGCGGGCGGCCAGCTCCGCACAGAAGGCGGTGTAGAGCGGCAGGGCGTCGGCGGGGCGGTTCAGGACCGGGATCATGGTCGGCGGGGCTGGCGAAGCGGATCTGGCGGGCGGCCGGATCCGGCGCCGGACAGGTCCGGGCGCCCGCGCGGCGATTGCCTCCCGCGGCCGACTCTCTCGCGACCCGCAATGCCCGCGGCGGCGGGCCGACGCAACCCTGCACCCGGTCGCACGGATCCACGGGGGCAAAGAGAAATTTCCTGCGATCGTGCGCCGCAACCAAGCGGCCTCCCGGACCGTTCAGGGTCCGCAACACCAACCCGAGAACGGGAGCCCGCCATGAAGACCACCGCGTTCCGCCTCACCGCCGCCGCCGGCCTGCTCGCCCTGTCGGCGGGCCTCGCCGCCGCCCAGACCAACACCACGACGCCGGCCCCCTCCACGACCACGAATCCCGACCTGACCAAGAACCCCGAGAACACCGGCCGCGCCTCCACGGCGACCGAGGCCACCCAGGACAAGAACCTCAAGGAGTGGCAGGTCGCCAAGTCCGCCAAGATCGGCCTCGCCCAGGCGATCGCCACCGCCGAGGCCAAGGCCGAGAACAACGAGAAGGGCAAGGCCATCGACGCCGACTTCGAGAAGGCCGACGGCAAGAACCCGGCGCACTACGCGATCAAGGTGGTGTACCCGAGCGGCAAGCTCGTAGAGCACGGCGTCAACGCCGACACGGGCGAGCTCTACAAGTCGGAGAACCAGCCGATCGAGCGCTACTTCACCCGCCTCAAGGTGAGCGACTTCCAGAACGCCAAGGTCTCGCTCAAGGACGCGATCGCGCTGGCCGAGCAGAAGGCCGCGGGCGGCAAGGCCTACGAGGCCGAGGTCGAGCGCGAGGGCAACGCGGTCGAGTACGAGATCAAGGTGGCGCTCACCGACCGCGAGCAGGAGGTCAAGGTCGGCCCGGACGGCAAGGTGAAGAACGACTGATCGCTCTCGAACGCATCGGGTGATCGGACGGGCGGGCGCTCCCGACAGGGGGCGCCCGCTGCCATTCCGGCGGCGGCTCCGCACGCCCGACGCGGCAGGGAGATCGCGGCAGGATCTCCGCCGTCCCGCCTCACGGATGGGCGTGGCGGGCCGCGTCGTAGGGTTCGAACCGGCGCAGGCGGATCGTATCGAGCAGGGCCCGGCGCTCGACCCGGGCGAGATGGGGCGAGAACCCGGCCTTGGCGCAGCCGCGCAGGGACGGCACGTTGGCGTTCTCCACGAAGGTGATCACACGAGCCGCCCCGATCCCGGCGGCGCGCTCGGCGATGAGCGCCATGGCGCAGGACATGATGCCCTGGCCGCGATAGGCGGCGGGCGTGTAGGCGTTCTCCAAGAGGGCCTCGTCGGGCGCCAGCTCCGGGAACCAGCGCGGCGGAAAGGTCTCCTGGATCAGCCGGTTGTGGCTCGCGCCCATCAGCCACTGCATGTAGCAGGGCGTGCCCGTGCGGCCGTCGAGGGCGACCCAGCAGGTCGGGATGCCGGCGCGCAGGTGGAAGCGGCGGGTGTCGAGCTCCAGGCGCTCCTTCCGGCTCAGCCCGCTTCGGTCTTCGGGGAAGAGATGGGGCAGGTCCGCGTCCCGGAGCGGCCGGACCTCGATCGGGATCTTGGCGGACGGGACCGGACAGGGCACGCCGAGGTCGCGCCGCAGCCCGATCGTCACGCGCGTCGCGTAGAGCAGCCCGGCCCCGCGCCGCGCCATCTCGGCGAAACGTCGCTCGGCCCACAATTCGCGGGCCACGCCCGCGGCGTTCCGGATAGCCAGCACGGCAACCTCCCTGATCCCGCCGGGATGGTGCGGGGAGGGAGCGTGCCGGGGCCGGCGCGCCGGATCAAGCAATCGTGAGCACGACCCGCGGGATCGCTGGAGCTACCTCGCCCGGGGCCGGCGGACGATGGCGCCTCGCGATGCGGGCGCCGTCGGGCGGAGCGATCAGAAGAAGGCCTGGAGCCCCGTCTGGGCGCGCCCGAGGATCAGCGCGTGCACGTCGTGCGTGCCCTCGTAGGTGTTGACCGTCTCGAGGTTCTGGGCGTGGCGCATCACGTGGTACTCGCCCATGATGCCGTTGCCGCCATGCATGTCGCGGGCGACCCGGGCGATGTCGAGCGCCTTGCCGCAATTGTTGCGCTTGATGAGGCTGATCATCTCGGGCGCCATCTTGCCCGCATCCATCAGTCGGCCGACCCGGAGCGAGGCCTGGAGCCCCAGCGCGATCTCGGTCTGCATGTCGGCGAGCTTCTTCTGGACGAGCTGCGTCTGGGCCAGCGGGCGGCCGAACTGCTTGCGCTCCAGCGTGTAGTCGCGCGCCCGGCGCCAGCAATCCTCGGCCGCGCCCATCGCCCCCCAGGAGATGCCGTAGCGCGCCCGGTTGAGGCAGCCGAACGGCCCCTTGAGCCCGGAGACGTTGGGCAGCAGCGCGTCCTCGCCGACCTCGACGCCCTCCATCACGATCTCGCCGGTGAGCGAGGCGCGAAGCGAGAGCTTACCCTTCAGCGCCGGAGCGGAGAGGCCCTTCATGCCCTTCTCCAGCACGAAGCCGCGGATCGCGCCGTCATGCGCGTCGGACTTCGCCCAGACCACGAAGACGTCGGCGAAGGGCGCGTTCGAGATCCACATCTTGGCGCCCGTGATCCGGTAGCCGCCGTCGATCTTCTCGGCCCGCGTCTTCATGCCGGCGGGATCCGAGCCGGCATCCGGCTCGGTCAGGCCGAAGCAGCCGATCCACTCTCCGCTCGCGAGCTTCGGCAGGAACTTCCGGCGCTGCGCCTCGGTGCCGTAGGCGTGGATCGGGTACATGACGAGCGAGGATTGCACGCTCATCATCGAGCGGTAGCCCGAATCGACCGCCTCGACGGCCCGCGCCACGAGCCCGTAGGCGACGTAAGAGGCGCCCGCGCAGCCGTACTCCTCGGGCAGCGTCACGCCCAGCAGCCCGAGTTCGCCCATCTGCCGGAACAGGTCCGGATCGGTCTTCTCCTCGGCGTAGGCCTCGACGATGCCGGGCCTGAGCTTCTCCTCGGCGAAGGCCTGGGCCACGTCGCGGATGGCGCGCTCGTCCTCGGTGAGCTGGTCGTCGAGCAGGAAGGGGTCGTCCCAGACGAAGGACGCCGAGGGCTTGGCCTCGGGGGCGGCGGAGCCGGGCGGACGGGTCGGGGCGTTCATGGGCGTCTCCTCCATTCTCTCTGCGGGATCGCGTCGCATCGATCCCGGATCTCGCAGGCCGCCCGCGGCCGAACGCGGCGCGCTCCCTCTCCCATAGGGAGAGGGTTGGGGTGAGGGGTATGAGGCTTCAGACCTGAGCATACCATCGACGCGCGTTCAGGCCTTTGCCTCCTCCGGCCACGTCATACCCCTCACCCTGTCCCTCTCCCTATGGGAGAGGGGACCCGCGTCATCTCGGAAACCGCATCGCGGCAGCATCCCGGGATGACGGGCGATCTCGTCAAGCGGCGCCGAGCAGGCCGCCCGCGTCGCTGACGCGGCGCAGGTGGTGGGGCGTGTCGCCGAACAGGTACTCGATCGTGGTCAGGCGCCGGAACAGGTGCGCGCCGAGATATTCCAGCGTCATGCCGATGCCGCCGTGGAGCTGCACCGCCTCCTGGCCGACGAAGCGAGCCGCGCGGTTGACCTGCACCTTCGCGGCCGAGACCGCGGGGCCGCGCTCAGCGGCATCCGCGCTGCCGGCCATCATGGTGGCGTAGAGGGCCATGGAGCGAGCCTGCTCCAGCGCCACGAACATGTCGACCGCCCGGTGCTGCAGCGCCTGGAAGCCGCCGATCGCGGTGCCGAACTGCTTGCGGGTCTTGAGGTAGTCGACGGTGAGCGCGTGCAGGGCCTCCATCACCCCGACCGCCTCGGCGCTCAGCGCCGCGATGCCCTCGTCCAGCACCCGCTCGATCACCGGCAGGCCGGCATCGGCCTCGCCCAGCAGCGCGTCCGCGGGGAGCGCGACGCCTTCCAGCACGAGGTCGGCCGCGCGGCCGCCGTCCTGCGTCGGGTAGGGCTTGAGGGTGAGACCCGGCGCGTCGGCGGGCACGAGGAACAGGCTGATCCCGTCCGCGTCGCGCCGCCCGCCGGCCGTGCGGGCGCTGACCACCAGGGTCTGCGCCGCGTCGGCGTTGAGCACCACGCATTTGGCGCCGTCGAGCCGCCAGCCGCCGCCATCGCGGCGGGCGGTGGTGGCCACGTCGAAGCGGTCGTAGCGGGCCTGGCGCTCGCCGTGCGCGAGGGCGAGGCGGTGGCTGCCCTCGGCGATGCCGGGGATCAGGGCCTCCCGCTGCGCCGCGCTGCCGGCGAGCCGCAGGGCACCGCCGCCCAGCACCACGCTCGCCAGATAGGGCTCGGGCGCGAGGTGGCGGCCCAGCGCCTCGACGGCGATCAGGGTCTCGACCGGACCGCCGCCGAAGCCGCCATCCTCCTCCGCGAAGGGTAGCCCCAGCAGGCCGAGTTCTGCGAGCTGCGCCCAGGCCCCCTCGTCGAAGCCGAGCGGCTTGCGGCGTGCGGCCTCCACCTGTTCTAGGCTGCCGTAGCGGGAGGCGGCCCAGCGGGTGACCGAGTCCTTCAGCAGGCTCTGCTCGTCGGTGAGATCGAAATCCATCGCGAAAATTCCTTCAGAGCCCCAGGATCGTCTCAGAGACCCAAGATCGTCTCAGGGACCCAAGATCGCCTCAGAGACCCAAGATCGCCTTGGCGATCACGTTGCGCTGGATCTCGTTCGAGCCGCCGTAGATCGAGACCTTGCGGGTGTTGAGGTAGGTCGGCGCGGCGAACGCCTCCCAGCCGAGGGCGTCGACGTCGTTCGCGACCGGGGCCGGCAGGCTCAGGGGGCCGGCGAGTTCCACCAGCAGCTCGGTGGCCGCCTGCTGCAACTCCGAGCCCTTGATCTTGAGGATCGAGGAGGCCGGGTCAGGCTTCGAGGCGTCGCGCCGGGATTGCGCGGCCACCACCCGCATCTGGGTGATCTCCAACGCCTTCAGCTCGATCTCGATGGTGGCGACGCGCGCGCGGAAATCGGCGTCGTCCCACATCGTGCCGGCGCCCGCCGGGGTCTCCCGCGCGAGCCGCTTGACCCGGGCGACGCGCTCCTTGGTCAGCCCGATTCGGGCGATGCCGGTGCGCTCGTTGGCGAGCAGGAACTTGGCGTAGTCCCAGCCCTTGTTTTCTTCCCCAACGAGGTTCTCAGCAGGCACCCGTACAGAGTCGAAAAAAACCTCGTTGACCTCGTGGCGCCCGTCGATCGTGATGATCGGGCGCACCGAGATGCCGGGGCTCTTCATGTCGATGAGCAGGAACGAGATGCCGGCCTGCTTCTTCGCCGTCGGGTCGGTGCGGACGAGGCAGAAGATCCAGTCGGCGTACTGGCCGAGCGTGGTCCAGGTCTTCTGGCCGTCCACGATGTAGTGGTCGCCGTCGCGCACGGCGCGCGTCTTGAGCGAGGCGAGGTCCGAGCCGGCGCCGGGCTCGGAGAAGCCCTGGCACCACCAGTCGTCGAGATTGGCGATGCGCGGCAGGAAGCGCGCTTTCTGCGCCTCGTTGCCGAAGGCCGCGATCACGGGGCCGACCATGAAGCAGTTGAACTGCAGCGGCAGCGGCACCGCCGCCTGCATCAGCTCCTCCATGAAGATGTAGCGCCGGATCGGGTCCCACTCCTGGCCGCCCCATTCCTTGGGCCAGTGCGGCACCGCCCAGCCCTTGGCGTTCAGGATGCGCTGGGAGGTGACGTAGTCCTCCCGCGCGAGCGAGCGGCCCTCGGAGACCTTGCGGCGGATCTCCTCCGGGATCTCGCTGCGGAAGAAGGCGCGCACCTCCTGGCGGAAGGCCGTTTCCTCGGGCGTGAAGCGCAGGTCCATGGCTCTTACTCCCGCTCGATCTCGAAGAGGCCCGCGCAGCCCTGGCCGCCGGCCACGCACATGGTGACGACGGCGAAGCGTACGCCGCGGCGGCGGCCCTCCAGCAGGGCGTGCCCGACCAGACGGGCGCCCGACATGCCGAACGGGTGTCCGACGCTGATCGCGCCGCCGTTGACGTTGACCTTCTCCGGATCGAGCCCGAGCCGGTCGCGGCAGTAGATCGACTGCGAGGCGAAAGCCTCGTTCAGTTCCCACAGGCCGATATCGTCCACGCTGAGCCCGTTGCGCTCCAAGAGCCGCGGCACCGCGAAGACCGGGCCGATGCCCATCTCCTCCGGCCCGCAGCCGGCTGCCGCGAAGCCGCGTACGATGCCGAGCGGCTTCAGGCCGCGCCGCGCCGCCTCCTCGGCCGACATCAGCACCGAGGCCGAGGCGCCGTCCGAGAGCTGGCTCGCATTGCCGGCGGTGATGAAGGCGCCCTCGCCGCGCACGGGCTTCAGCTTGGCGAGGCCCTCCAGCGTGGTGTCGGGCCGGTTGCCCTCGTCCTTCACGAGCCGGGTCTCGACGTTGCGCGTCTCGCCGGTCGCCTTGTCGGTCACCGCCATGGTCGCGGTGATCGGCACGATCTCGGCGTCGAACAGGCCGGCGGCTTGAGCGGCGGCCGTGCGCTGCTGGCTCAGCAGGGCGAACGCGTCCTGCGCTTCGCGGGAGATGCCATAGCGCTCCGCCACGATGTCGGCGGTCTCGATCATCGGCATGTAGATCTCGGGCAGGTGCTGCTCGAGCCAGGCGTTGCGGGCGAGTTCGCGCCGCACCTGCGGCTGGACGAGGCTGATCGACTCGACGCCGCCCGCGACCGCGACCGGCACGCCGTCGAGGCGGACGCGCTTGGCCGCGTCCGCGATCGCCTGCAGGCCCGAGGCGCAGAAGCGCGAGACCGTGGCGCCGGCCGACTGCACGGGGATGCCGGCCACCAGGCTCGCGTGCCGGGCGACGTTGCCCCCCGTGGCGGCCTCCGGATAGCCGCAGCCCATCACGACCTCCTCGACGGCCTCCGGCTCGACGCCGGCGCGGTCGAGCGCGTGACGGATGGCGTGGGCGGCCAGATCCGCCCCGTTGGTCAGGTTCAGCGCCCCGCGATGCGCCCGGCCGATGGGCGTGCGGGCGGTGGCGACGATCACGGCGTCGGTCATCGGATGAACTTCCGTGCAGTGGACGGTTGGGTGACGGATTGGAGGATGCTCACGCTCCCAGGAGGAACGCGGGGTCCCTCTCCCGTGCGGGAGAGGGACAGAGTGAGGGATCCGGAGCGTGCCGGAGGAAACGCTACGGTTTCGCGGCGACCGCGCGACCCATCCGGGAAGTTCTCATCCCTCACCCCAACCCTCTCCCGCACGGGAGAGGAGGCCTGTCGCGTGTCCTGCGCGCGAACCGGAATGGGTCCGGTCCGCGGCAGCGTCTGCGACGCGCTCACGGGGCGTCCCACGCGGAGAACCCCCTGCCCTGCTCGGCGAGGCGGGCGAGGAGCGGCGCGGGGCGCAGGGTCTCGTCCCCCGCCTCCTCGGCGAAGCGCTCCAGGTCGGCCGCGACCTTGGCCAGCCCGAGCCCGTCCGCCCAGTGCATCGGGCCGCCGCGCCAGGCCGGCCAGTTGTAGCCGTTGAGCCAGATCGTATCGATGTCGCCGGGGCGCGCAGCGATGCCCTCCTCCAGGATGCGGGCGCCCTCGTTGACCATCGGCAGCATCAGCTGGGCGACGATCTCCTCGGGCGTGAAATCCCGCCGCGCGATGCCCCGCCGCTCGGATTCGGCGGCGATCAGGGCCTCGACCTCAGGATCGCGCGAGCCCGTCCGGGCGCCCTCCGGGTAGAGGTAGAAGCCGCGCCCCGTCTTCTGGCCAAGGCGGCCCTGCTCGCAGAGCGCGTCGGCGATCGGGGCCTTGCCGCCGGTGGCCTTGCGGGTGCGCCAGCCGATGTCGAGGCCGGCCAGATCCGCCATCGCGAAGGGCCCCATGCGGAAACCGAAATCGGTGACCGCGGCGTCGATCTCGTGCGGCAGCGCGCCCGCGAGCAGCAGGCGCTCGCCTGCCGCCGAGCGGCGGGCCAGCATGCGGTTGCCGACGAAGCCAAAGCAGACGCCGACCGTCACCGGCAGCTTGGCCAACCGCCGCGTGAGATCGTTGGCGGTGGCGAGCGCGTCGGGCGCCGTGCGCTCCGCCCGCACCACCTCGACGAGGCGCATCACGTTGGCGGGGCTGAAGAAGTGCAGGCCGAGCACGTCGGCGGGCCGGTCGGTGGCCGCGGCGATCCGGTTCACGTCGAGATAGGAGGTGTTGGTGGCGAGGATCGCGCCGGGCTTGGCGATCCGGGAAAGGGCGGAGAAGATCTCCTCCTTGACGCCCATCTCCTCGAAGGCCGCCTCGACCACGATGTCGGCCTGCGCCGCGTTCTCCAGCCCGACCGCGCCGGTGATGCGGGCGAGGCGCTCCGCCATCGCCGCCTCGCTGAGCGAGCCGCGCTTGACGGACGAGGCGTAGGTCGCGCGCATCCGCGCCAGGCCGCGGTCGAGGGCGTCCTGTTCGGTCTCGATCACCGTCACGGGGATGCCCGCGTTGGCGAAGCACAGCGCGATGCCGCCGCCCATTGTGCCGGCGCCGACCACCGCCGCGGAGGCGATGTCCCGGCGTGGCGTGTCCTTGGAGAGCCCCGGCACCCGCGCGGTCTCGCGCTCGGCGAAGAAGGCGTAGCGCAGCGCCTTCGAGCGCGGATCGTCCACCAGGGCGAGGAAGCGGGCGCGCTCGGTCTTCACGGCCTCGTCGAAGGGCTGCGCGAACCCGGCCCGCACGGCATCGACCAGGGCCGCCACGTTCGGCTGGCCCGGCGCCTTCTTCAGCGCCTCCGCCGCGCGCGCCTCGAAGGCCTCGCGCGCCGTCTCGTCCATGCGCTCGGTGCGGTCCCGGGTCCGGGACGGGCGCCCCTCCGCGGCGAGCCGCAGGGCGAGCGCGCAGGCCGCCGCGACGAGATCGCCCGGCTCCAAGGCTTCGGCGAGGCCCGCGGCCACGGCCCGCTCGGCGCCGACCGGCTCGCCTGAGAGCATCATCGCGAAGGCGGCCTCCGGACCGATCAGGCGCGGCAGGCGCTGGGTGCCGCCCGCGCCCGGGATCAGGCCGAGCTTCACCTCCGGCAGGCCGAGCTTGGCCGCCGGACCGACCACCCGGGCGTGGCAGGCCATCGCGAGCTCGAGCCCGCCGCCGAGCGCCGCCCCGTGGATCGCCGCAACCACCGGCTTCTCCGCCCCGTCGAGGCGCTCGATCAGGTCCGGCAGCAGTGGCGCGCGCGGGGGCTTGCCGAATTCCGAGATGTCCGCACCGCCGACGAAGACCTTGCCGTCGGCCGCGAGCACGACGGCCCGCACGGCGTCGTCGGCGAGCGCCCGCGCCAGCGCCGCGTCGAGGGCGGCGCGCAGGTCGTATCCCAGCGCGTTCACCGGCGGGTTCGACAGCGTGAGCACGGCGACGGCGTCGCGAAGTTCCTGGCGGACCACGCTCGCTTCCTCCTGTTGTTCTGCAGTGCAGAATACCAGTCTGCAAATTCACGTGGATGTCGCGCTTTGGACGGATGCATGTCAAGGCAGGATCGTGCAACCCGGCATCAAAATGACAGATCTGATCCGTCATGCAGACGATCGATCTGCAAAAAATTGACAGGTCCGGAATCGGTATGCCATCCAGGCGCCGCCTCGGACCGCATTGCGGATCACCGGGCCACGCGGAGCGGCAGACTCCGCGCATGGGACGAAACACGAGCGCGCAGCCCTCCGGCCCGCGCCCAAGGAGGAACCCGCATGCTTCGCAGAGCCGTCGCGGCCGCGTCGATCGCCCTCGCCACCCTTGCCGGAGGGCCCGCCCGCGCCGACGAGATCCTGGTGGGCGCCCACATGCCCCTCACCGGCTCGCTCGCGCGCTCCGGTCAGGCCTTCGACGAGGGCATGCGGGTGGCGATCCAGATGTTCAACGCCCGCTCCGAGAAGCACAAGATCCGCCTCCAGGTGATCGACGACGAGAGCACGCCCGCCAAGGCGGTGTCGGCGGTCGAGAAGCTCGTCTCGGACGGCGCGGTCGCGGTGATCGGCGGCTACGGCTCGAACATCATCGGCCCGGCCTCCGACGCCTCGAACCGGCTGAAGACCACCTACATCACGGCCGGCGCGGTGAGCGACGAGTTGACGGCGCGGGGACTGAAGACCTTCTTCCGGATCAACAACAACGCCGGCTACCAGCGCGGCATGGGCGCCCTGCTGGAGAGCCTGAAGCCGACCTCCGTCTCGATCCTGGCCTCGACCAAGGAGGCGCCGGCGCTGCTGGCCAAGGGCCTGCAGAAGGACCTCGCCGCCAAGGGCGTGAAGGTCACGGTGCACGAGTTCGACCCGGCGATCACCGACTTCAAGCCGGTCATCAACAAGGTGAAGCTGCAGGATAAGTCGGACATCCTGGTGATGTCGGCCTACGAGAACGACTACGTGGGCATCATCCGGGCCGCCAAGGTGCTGAAGCCCCCGGTGAAGCTCATCGTCGGCGCGTGGTCGCTGGCCACGCCGAAGATGTACAGCGAGTTCCCCGACCTGATGAACAACGTCGTGGGCACCTCCTTCCTGCCCTTCCCGGTCGAGATGAAGGACGAGGAGGGCAAGCGCTTCGCCGAAACCTACAAGAAGACCTACAACAAGGAGGTCGAGTACCTCTCCACCCTGAGCTTCGTCGAGACGACGATCCTGGCCGAGGCGATCGCCCGCGCGGCGGATGCCGGCACGCTCAAGAGCGGCGGCCTGCCCGACGCGATGCGCCAGACCGAGCGCGAAACCCTGCTTGGGCCCGTCCAGTTCGACGCCACCGGCGACAACCCGCGCTTCTCCGTGGCGATGGGCCAGCACCGCGCGGGCAAGATCGTTCTGGTCTCGCCGGCCGCGGCCGCGACCGGCGAGATCGTCTTCCCCGGCCTGCCCTGGTGAGGCCGGCGTGACCGATCTGATCCTCCAGGCCCTGTTCTCCGGGCTC
>NZ_LSIX01000251.1:0-6472 GCF_001556475.1 Methylobacterium sp. CCH5-D2
ACCCCTCACCCCAACCCTCTCCCTATGGGAGAGGGGGCACGGCGCGGTTCACCGCACGCGGCCGAACCGATCAACCGGAGGCCGTACTATAGAATACTCTTCCGGCCGCGCCCGCTCAGGCGGCGGCCCGAGCGCAGAGGACCGCACGATCATGGCAGCAGGCGTCCGGGCGAGAGCCCTCCCGGCGGCGGAATCCGCGGAGCTGGAGCGGCGCCTTGCGGGAGCGGTGAGCGGCGAGGTCCGCTTCGATGCCTTCACCCGCGGCCGCTACAGCACCGACGCCTCGATCTACCAGATCATGCCGGCCGGCGTGGTCATGCCCCGGAGCGCGGAGGACGTCGCGGCCTGCCTGGGCGTCGCGGCCGAGCAGGGCGTCCCCGTGATCCTGCGCGGGGGCGGCACCTCGCAGAACGGCCAGCCGATCGGATCGGGCCTCGTCCTCGACTGCTCGCGCCACTTCGACGGCGTCCGCGCCTACGACCCGGAGGCCGGCACCGTCACGGTCGAGCCGGGCCACGTGCTGGAACGGCTCAACACGCGGCTGCGCGCCGATGGCTGGTTCTTCCCCGTGGAGCCCTCGACGGCGAGCCGCTGCACCATCGGCGGCATGGTGGGCAACAATTCCTGCGGCGCCCGCTCGCTGCGCTACGGCAAGATGAGCGACAACGTGCTCGGCCTCGACGCGCTGCTCCACGACGGCACCCCCTTCCACTTCGGGCCGACCGGCAACGATGCGGACGGCGTCGCCGGCTCGAGACCGGTCGCCGACCTCGCCCGGCGGATGCTGGCGCTGGCGGAGGCCCATCGCGACGAGATCGAGCGGGTCTATCCGCGGGTCCAGCGACGGGTCGGCGGGTACAATCTCGACAGCCTGATCGAGACCCGCCCGAACCTCGCCCATCTCCTCGTCGGCTCGGAGGGGACGCTGGCGGCCACCACCGCGGTGACGCTGAAGCTCTCGCGCCTGCCCGCCCACCGGGTCATGGGCGTGTGCCACTTCCCCTCCTTCCGCGCCGCGATGGAGACGACGCGGGCGATCGTCGATCTGGCCCCGGTCGCCGTGGAACTCGTGGACAACAACGTGCTGGTGCTCGGTGCCGACATCCCGCTGTTCCGCACGACGCTCGCCGACATCACCCGCGGGCAGCCGAACTGCCTGCTGCTGACGGAGTTCGCGGGCGACGACCTCGCGGCGCTCAAGCGCGACCTCGGGCGCCTCGACGCCTGCATGGGCGACCACGGCTTCCCCGGCGCGGTGGTCGAGGTGGTGGAGCCGGCGCGCCAGCGCACCGTCTGGGAGGTCCGCGAGGCCTGCCTCAACATCATGATGTCGATGAAGGGCGACGCGAAGCCGGTCTCCTTCATCGAGGATTGCGCGGTGCCGCTCGAACACCTCGCCGACTACACCGACGCCGTCACCGAGGTGTTCGCCAAGCACGGCACCCGCGGCACGTGGTACGCCCACGCCTCGGTCGGCTGCCTGCACGTGCGCCCCATCCTCGACATGAAGCTCGGCGGCGACGTCGCCCGGATGCGCGCCATCGCGGAGGAGACCGCGGATCTGGTGCGCCGCTACCACGGCTCCTACTCGGGCGAGCACGGCGACGGTCTCTCGCGCTCGGAATTCGTCGAACCGCTGTTCGGCGCGCGCCTGACCCGGGCGTTCGAGGCCGTGAAGGACGCCTTCGATCCGGCGAACCACCTCAACCCCGGCAAGATCGTCCGCGCACCCAGATTCGACGACCGCCGGCTGTTCCGCTTCAAGCCCGACTACCGCGTCGCGGCGCCCGCGAGCCCCGCCCTCGACTGGGCGGACTGGGGCGGGTTCGGGCCGGCGGTCGAGATGTGCAACAACAACGGCACCTGCCGGAAGCTCGCGGGCGGGGCGATGTGCCCCTCCTATCGGGCCACGCGCGAGGAGCAGCACCTCACCCGCGGGCGGGCCAACACCCTCCGGCTCGCGATCTCCGGGCAGCTTGGGCCGGACGCCTTCACCAGTCCCGAGATGAAGCGCACGATGGACCTGTGCGTCTCCTGCAAGGCCTGCCGCCGGGAATGCCCGACCGGCGTCGACATGGCCCGCATGAAGATCGAGTTCCTGCACCACTACCACGCCCGTCACGGCCTGCCCCTGCGGGAGCGGCTGGTGGCCGAGCTGCCGCGCTATGCCGGCGTCGCGGCGGCGCTCGCCCCGCTCCTCAACCTGCGCGACCGGGTGCCGGGGCTCGCGCATCTCTCGGAGCGGGTCGCGGGCCTCTCCGCCCGCCGCTCGCTGCCGCGCTGGGGACGGCCCTGGCGCGAGGCGGGCGAGCTCGCCCATCCCCAGGACGTCGTGGGGGAGTTCCGCGACGTCGTGCTGTTCGGCGACACCTTCAACCGCGCCTTCGAGCCGGAGAACCTCGAGGCGGCCGAGCGGGTGCTGCGCGCCGCGGGCTACCGCCTGCACCGGGTCGGCCCGGCCCGGGGCCGGCGTCCCCTCTGCTGTGGGCGCACCTATCTCGCCTCGGGCCAGACCGACCGGGCACGCGCCGAGGCGCGGCGCACCCTCGCGGCCCTGCTGCCCTACGTCCGGGCCGGCGCCCGGGTCGTCGGGCTGGAGCCCTCCTGCCTCCTCACCTTCCGCGACGAGTTCCTGGCGCTCCTGCCCGGCGAGGAAGCCCGCACCCTCGCCGGAAGCGCGGTGCTGTTCGAGGAACTGCTCGCGACCGACCTCGCGGCGGGACGGACCGAGCTGAAGCTCGCCGACCAGGGCGGCCGGGTGGCCCATCTGCACGGGCACTGCCACCAGAAATCCTTCGGCGCGATGGGCGCGGTCGAGACCGTGCTGCGCCGCGTCCCGGGCCTCGACCTGCGGGTGGTCGAATCGAGCTGCTGCGGCATGGCCGGCGCCTTCGGCTACCGGGCCGAGACGATCGACGCGTCCTTCGCCATGGCCGAGCTCTCCCTGTTTCCCGCGCTCCGGGCGGCCGGGCCGGACGATCTGGTGGTGGCCGACGGCACCAGCTGCCGCCACCAGATCCACGACGGCCTGGGCCGGCGGGCCGAGCACGTGGCGCGCGTGCTCGACCGGGCCCTGCGATGACCGCGGGGCCCTCCGGCGACCGGCCGGTCCGGACAGGGCTCCCTCAGCCCGCGAGGCCGAGGGCGGCCCGCGCCTCCGCCGGGGTCGCCACGCGGCGTCCGTGGCGCGCGATCGCCTCGACCGCGAGGCCGACGAGCTCGGCGTTGCTCGAAGCCAGCCGGTCCTTCGTGATCCGGATGTTGTCCTCCAGACCCGTGCGCACGGCGTCGGCGCCGCGGGCCAGCGCCCAGTCCATCACGCGGGCCTGCTCGCGCCCGATCCCGGCGGCCGTCCAGGTCGCCTGCGGCAGGACGCGGCGCAGCTCGGCCAGCAGGATGTCGAGCAGGTGCTCGTCCGCCGGCATCGCGTTCTGCACGCCCATCACGAACTGCACGTGGGGGCGCGCATCCATCAGCCCGGCCTCGACGAGGCGCCGGGCCCCGTGCAGGTGCGAGAGGTCGAAGATCTCGATCTCCGGCCGCACGCCGTAGCGCTTCATCTGCGCCGCGAGGTCGGCCACCAGGGTGGCGTGGTTCTCGTAGACGATCGTGGGAAAGTTCACCGAGCCGGTGGAGAGCGAGGCCATGTCGGGCCGGTGCTGGAGCGAGAGGCCGCGGCTCGCCGGGTCGCGGCCGCGGCCTCCGGTCGAGAACTGCACGATCATGCCGGGGCAGTGCTTGCGCAGCCCCTCCTGGACGGCCGCGAACTTCTCCGGGTCGGACGAGGGCGTCTCGTCGTCGTTGCGCACGTGGATATGGGCGAGCGTCGCGCCGGCCTCGAAGGCTTCCAGCGTCGCGGCGATCTGCTCCGAGACCGTGACGGGCACCGCCGGGTTGTCCCGCTTGCGCGGTACCGAACCGGTGATCGCCACGGCGACGACGACGGGGGGCTGGCCTGTCATGCGGGTCTCTCCGAGAGCGAAGGCGCCGGCTTCACCGCGGCGACGCCGCGGCGACCGGCCGACCTTGCGCCCGCCATCCTCCAAGTCGCGCCCCCCCGCAACCCCGGCCATCGTGCCGGGCACCGGGCATCGGCTTCCCGGGACCCGAGAGGGCCTCGGCGAGCGTGGCCCGGGCTCGGCTGACACGGCTTTTCATGGTTCCGGTCTGACACCCCATCACGGCCGCCGCCGCCTCGTAGGTCATGCCCTGGGCTCCGACGAGGAGGAGCGCCTCGCGCTGGGATGCAGGCAACGTGGCCATAACCTCCCACACCTTCTGCAGGTCCATGCCGTGTTCCTGGACCGCCGGCGTGGCAAGCCGCGCAGCCAGCGCGCCGTCCGCATCCTCGACCTCGCGCTTGTGCTTGCGACACTCGCTGTAGAACTGGTTACGGAGAATCGTGCAGAGCCACGCCTTGAGATTCGTTCCGGCGACGAACTGCTCCTGCTTGGTCCAGGCCTTCAGCACGGTTTCCTGCACAAGATCCTCGGCGCGGGCAGGATCCGTGACGAGGGACAGGGCGAAGGCCCGCAAGCCCGGTATCACGGCGAGGAGGCCGTTCTGGAAGTCCGCGGCCGCCTCGGTCCGATCCGGTATCAGACCGTCGATCTGCGCGATCAGGGCCATCAAGTGTTCAGACGGCCGCGCCTCGGGCAGGGCACCGTAGAGCGCCCGCAGCTCGCAGCCGAGATGATCGAGCCACGTCCCCGGCGCGGGCGCTGCCGGCGCGACGCGTCGATCGCCCAGGGGAGCCTGACCAAGGCCGCTCGCTATCAGCATGTCCCTCAACCCGCATGAGCCGGGCTGCCCCACGGGCGATCGCCCGGTGATCCAGCCGTACAGTGAACACCTAACCCCGACGGGGTGGGGGATCGTTCCCAATCCCGTCGCGTTTGCGGTGTGGATCCGGGAAGACGGCTCATGTGATGCGAAGACGCGTGACCTACAGCATCGTCGACTGCCCCGACGGGCGATTCGCCGTCGTGGCCATCTCGGCTTCCGGTACCGCGTATTGCCGCGACGGGTTCCTGACTCTCGCGGAAGCCGAAACCTGCGCCGAGTCCCTGTGCACCGTGATGGCGGTCTGCGGCGCACCTCTCATGCGACGGGACGGCGGCCCGGGCCGCATCCCTCCCTACGCGCCATACAGGCCGAACGCGCGGCCGTTCTAGGGGAACGGATGCTGTCGCGACCGTGTCGGTGCGGCCGGCATGCGTTCAAAGATGTCCATCGACGTGATGCAGGGGCCCGGCATGGTCCGCCACCCCGATCAGGCCCACTTCGGCATGCACGCCGGCGTCCGCGGGCGCGTGGCTCGTTGCGGAATTCGGTCCGTGGCCGGCATCGGCCGCGAACACGAGGTTGCCGTGCGCGTCGAGAGCCGCCGCAAGGGGCTTGGCTCGGCCCTGATCCTCCGCGGCAACCGGGTGGTTCGCATCGGCCGCCCCGTTCTGTGCGCGCGCCGCTGGCACACCCGCCGCGGCGCCGTCCGGCGTCGGTCCGCCAGGTATGCCTGGATCGACCTTGTCTCTGCCGTTGCCGCTTGAAGGGCCGGTCCGGTCGAGGCCCGCGCCGGGTGCATCGCTGGCGCTTGGACCCTCCGGAGCGCCTGCCTCGCCAGCCGACAGCGCTGCGTGGGTGGCGTCCGTGGAGGCATGCGGCGTTGGTCCGCCCTGCTCGCCGGGCTCGAGCTTGTCCCTGCCGTTGCCGGCGGAGTGCCCGGGATTGTCCAGGCCGTTGCCCGGCGACGCGGCGGTCGCGTGCTCTGCACCTACGCCCTTGGCCGGCCCATGTCCCGCCGTCGCAGCCCCGGCGGAGGTGTCCGCGGCCGGCCCGGCATGCTCGCCGGGATCGACCTTCTCCTTGCCGTTGCCGGCGGATTGCCCGGGATCGTCCAGGCTCTTCCCCTGCAACCCATCGGCCGTCGCGTGCTCCGGAACGGCTCCCTTGCCTACCGATGGCCCGCCAGTCGCGGCGTCCGCGGAGGCGCTCGATGTCGGTCCGCCACGCTCGCCGGGATCGACCTTATCGTTGCCGGCGGATCGTGCGGGATCGTTCGGGCCGCTGCCCGGCGACCCAGGGGCATTCGAGGCGCCCGCGTCCGCTGCCGCGCTCTCGTTATGCCCATCGGGCGCAGTCTCTGCCGTCGCATCCGTGCCCGGCCCGCCATGCGCGCCCGAATCGACCGTGCGCCCGCCGTCGCCGGCGGATCGCCAGGCTACGTCGAGATCGGTGCGGGCTGCCTCGGATGCCGGCAGGTCGGCCGGCTTGCCACCGCGCTCGAACGCCGGTGTCGCTGCGGTGACGTCCTGATGGGTCGCGTCGGCCCGGCCCGCGCCCTTCTCGTCGCCGCGCTGGCCCTGCGGCCGGCCGGGAGCGTCGTCGCCGTCCCGGTCGTCCGGCCCGGGGGCGTGCGGCGGCTCTTCGCGATGCGCCGTCCGGCCGGTCGCGGCATGGATCGCGCCCGCCC
>NZ_LSIX01000252.1:0-19462 GCF_001556475.1 Methylobacterium sp. CCH5-D2
GCGCGCCTGCGTCCCCGCCGCGGCTGGGCGCGCGGGAGCGGGCTTGGTTGCCTCGGAAGGTTTGACGGTGGCCGCCTTGCCCGCATCGGCCGGCGCCCCCGGCGCGTCGAGGCCGTAGATGTCGTCGCGGAAATGGGCGCGCCCGTCCGGCGTGGCGTAGCCGGTCAGGTAGACGAAGGTGACCGGCACGGGCTTGGGCAGCTTGATGTCGCGGCGCTCGCCGTCGGCGATGCCGGTCTCGATCTCGATCGGCCCCCAGGACGAGCCCGGCCCGTTCGGTCCCTCGGTGCCCTGCAGCAGCCAGCCGACGAACTCCTTGACCTGACCCACCCGGACGCAGCCGTGGCTGTGGAAGCGCACGGAGCGGCCGAAGAGCGACTTCGAGGGCGTGTCGTGCATGTAGACCGCGTGACGGTTCGGCATGTCGATCCGCACCTGGCCGAGCGAGTTGTCGAAGCCCGGATCCTGCCGCAGCGTGTAGTTCGCCGCCTTGTTGGTCGACCAGTCGAGCGTGGTCGGATCGACCTCGACGCCGCCGGGGCCGAGGATGCGGATGTGGTTCTTGGCGAGGTAGCCGGGTTCCTTGCGCATCCGCGGGATGATCTCGTTCTTCACCACCGAGATCGGCACGGTCCAGGTCGGGTTGAAGTTGACGTCGGTGATGCGGGTCTCGACCGCGGGCGTGGCCTTGTCGGGGCTGCCGACCACCGCGACGTAGCGGCGCGCGACCTGGCCTCGCTCCACCGCCTCGACCACCGCGGAGGGGATGTTCACCACCACGTAGCGCTCGCCGAAGGGGAAGTTCGAGCCCATCAGGCGCTGGGCCGAGGCGGCGAGCTGGCGCTGACGCACCGCGGCCGGCACGTTCAAGGCCGCGAGGGTCTGGCGGCCGAGGAGCCCTGTCTCGGGCAGGCCGTGCCGGGCCTGGAAGGCCGTGATGGCGGCGATGAGCGGCGGATCGAGCCGGTCGCTCGGGGGCGCGTCCGCGGGCAGGTCGCCGGTGAGCGTGAGGTGATGGCGCAGGGCGGGCACGGCCGGGTTGCTGGCGCCGGGCTTCAGCACGAGGTCGGCCGGCAGAGGCTCCCAGCCGCCCGCCTCCGCGAAGGCTTGATAGCGCTCGGCGGCGCGCAACGTGTCGAGGAAGGTGCGCGGGTTGAGCGTCGGCGTCGGATCGGCCGAGACCTTCGCGTAGACGAGCGGCGCGGGCTCTTTCTTCCGCTGCGCCTCCTTCTGGGCCGCGTCCTTCTGAACGCCGTCCTTGGGCTGGGCCTCCGCGGGTTTCGGCGGGGCGGACTCGGCCTTCCGGTTGGCATCCCTGGCTTGCGCCTCCGCCTTGCGCGGCGCGGGCTCGGCCTCCTTCTGGGCCGAGGCGGGCGCGACCTGCACCGGCACCGGGAGGGGAGCCGGGACCGGCGGGGTGGCCGGCGCCGGGGCGGTCTGCACCTGCGCGGCGGGCTCCGCGGGGGCGTTCTGCGCCGCCGCCGGGCCGAGCGCGATCAGAAGCGCGAGCGGCGCCGCGGCGGCGCGTGCGCAAGCGGACGTCGGGACCATACGCGTGACTCCGGTCGAGATGCCCGCTCGCGGACGGGACGGATCATGGCCGCCGGATGGTTACCAATCCGCTCCGCCCGGCGGCGCGCCTCTGTCCCACTCGACGCGGCGGCCCGGCGCCCCACCCTTCGTCCGACGGTTCAACGGAAGGTCCCGGAGAGTTCGAGCGATGCCCCATCCTGCGATCAGCCCTGGCCGCGCCGCCGTGGTGACGGGGGCCGCGAGCGGCATCGGGCTCGCCGCCGCCAAGGCCTTCGCGGGGGCCGGCATGCACGTCTGGCTGGCCGACCTGCCGGGCGAGGCCCTGGAGGCGGCCCGCGCCGAGGTCGCCGCGCTCGCCGCCGTCGAGGTGCGGGCGGTGGCGACCGATGTCGGGCGGCGCGAGGCCGTCGAGGCCTTGCGCGACGCGGTCGCGCGCTCGGGCCCGCCCGCGGTAGTCATGCTGAATGCCGGGATCGAGGCCGGCGGACGCCTGTTCTCGGACGCGGAGACCTGGGCCCGCATCCTCGACACGAATCTCTGGGGCGTGATCAACGGCGTGCAGGCCTTCGCCCCCGGCATGATCGAGGGCGGCCAGCCGGGCGCGCTCATCGTCACCGGCTCGAAGCAGGGCATCACCACGCCGCCCGGCAACACGCCCTACAACGTGTCGAAGGCGGGCGTGAAAGCCCTCACCGAGGCGCTCGCCCACGACCTGCGCGGGCGCGAGAGCTGCCGCACCAGCGCCCACCTGCTGATCCCGGGCTTCGTCTACACGGGCCTCACCCGGGCCCGCGGGGTGGCCGAGAAGCCCCCTGGCGCCTGGACGCCGGAGGAGACCGTGGCCTTCATGCTGGAGCGGCTGGAGGCCGGCGACTTCTACATCCTCTGCCCGGACAACGAGACCACGACGGAGCAGGACCGGCGCCGCATCGCCTGGGCGGCGGGCGACATCATCGAGAACCGCCCCGCCCTCTCCCGCTGGCACCCGGACTACGCCGAGGCGTTCCGACAGCATATGGAGCGCTGACGTCGCCCTCGGGGCCAGTGGGGCCGGCTGGCGAAGGCTTTGCTAAGGCGTATAAGCCGCAGAGTTGCCCGGGATCTTCAGGGCCGTCAGCACACGGGAGCCGCCCTTGGCCACGATCATCCCCGTCGCCTCCTTCGACTGCGTCGTGTTCGGCGCGACCGGCGACCTGACGACCCGCAAGCTCCTGCCGGCCCTGTTCTACCGCTTTCAGGACGGGCAGATCCCCGGCACCAGCCGCATCATCGGCGCCTCGCGCACCGACATCGCTGCCGAGACGTTCCGCGAGCGCGCCCGCGACGCGATCAAGCGCTTCGTGCCGCCCCAGGACATCCGCGAGGGCGCGCTCGATGCCTTCATCGACCATCTCGACTACGTGATGATCGACGGCGCGGGCGAGGAGGGTTGGGCCGAACTCACCGCCAAGCTGAACGAGCGGCCCGACCAGGTGCGGCCCTACTACCTCGCCACCTCGCCCGACCTCTACGGCCCGATCTGCCGCAACCTCGCGAGCCACGGGCTGATCGGCGAGAAATCGCGCGTCGTACTGGAGAAGCCGATCGGCAAGGACCTGAAATCGGCCCGCGCCATCAACGACGCGGTGGGCGAGGTCTTCCCCGAGACGCAGATCTACCGGATCGACCATTACCTGGGGAAGGAGACCGTCCAGAACCTGCTGGCGCTGCGCTTCGCCAACACGATCTTCGAGCGGCTCTGGACCGCCGACGTGATCGACCACGTCCAGATCACGGTGGCGGAGACGGTGGGCGTCGAGGGCCGGGCCGGCTACTACGACCGGTCGGGTGCACTCCGCGACATGCTACAGAACCACCTGCTGCAGCTCCTCTGCCTCACCGCGATGGAGAGCCCGCTCAACCTCGACGCCAACGCGGTGCGCGACGAGAAGCTGAAGGTCTTGCGCGCCCTGAAACCCATCACGCCGAACGACGTGCAGCAGGTTACCGTGCGCGGCCAGTACGGCGCGGGCGCCGTCGCGGGCAAGCCGGTCGAGAGCTACGCCACCGAGCTGGAGGGCCCGAGCCGGACCGAGACGTTCGTGGCCATGAAGGTCGAGGTGCAGTCCTGGCGCTGGGCGGGCGTGCCGTTCTACCTGCGCACCGGCAAGCGCATGCCCCAGAAGCTCTCCGAGATCGTGGTGCAGTTCCGCGCCTCGCCCTTCTCGATCTTCCCCGAGGAATCGTTCGGGCGCGAGCCGAACCGTCTCGTCATCCGCCTGCAGCCGCAGGAGGGCATGAAGCTCGAGGTGATGACGAAGGATCCGGGCCCCGGCGGCATGCGCCTGAGGCCGACCAACCTCGACATTTCCTTCGAGGAAACCTTCAAGCAGCGCTACCCCGACGCCTACGAGCGGCTGCTGATGGACGTGGTACGCGGCAACGCCACCCTGTTCATGCGCCGTGACGAGGTCGAGGCAGCCTGGGCCTGGGCCGACGGCGTGCTCAAGGCCTGGTCCGACCGCCCGGAGGCGCCGCGCCCCTACCCGGCGGGCACCTGGGGGCCGACCTCAGCCATCGCGCTGATCGAGCGCGACGGCCGCACCTGGCACGAGGAACTGCGATGAGAGGGTGCGCGCTCGGATCGGCACTCGGACTGCTCTGCCTCGCGGCGTGGCCGGCCCTCGCCCAGCCGCGCCCCGACGTCACGGCGATGACCTGCGCCGAGGCGCAGGCCCTCGTGGCGCGGGCGGGCGCCATCGTGGTCACCACGGGCCCCGCGACCTACACGCGGGCGGTGCGCGACGTCGGCTTCTGCGTCGTCGAGAAATCGACGCAGCCGGACTACGAGCGGACGCGGGATGTGCCGAACTGCTTCATCGGCTACCGCTGCGTCGATCCGTTCTCGGAAGGCCGCGACGGCCCCTGAGGAGGGGAGGGCGCCCAACGGCCAAGCTGCCGGAATCCGGCCCTCGGCTCTCCTTGTTACGGACATGCGCGCCCCGGATCGTACCCGGACGAGCCCCCAAGGGGGCCGAACGGGGTTCGGGGCATCCATGTCCGAGTTCGACGCCATCCGTCTGCAACTGTCGGTCGCCGCGGCCCTGCAGGCGATCGCCACCGTCCGCGCCGAGCGCGAGACGCCCGCCACGCACGCCGCCCGCCGGCAACTCGGCGCGATCCACGTCGCGACGCGCCTGCGCAAGCGCCTGGAGCGCGAGCGGCGGACGGGCTGAGCCCGCTCAGGCCGGCGCGTCCCAGGTCTCGCTGATCCGATCGCCGTCCCGCTCCAGGTGTGCCCGCAGGATCACGTCGCCGGGCGGCAGCGGCGCGGGCGGGCGCCACTCCACGTAGATGCGCCAGCCGCCGGTCTGCGGCACGGGCGCCGCGACCGGTTCGACCATCTCGCCCGCGCTCGCCGAGACCACCGCCCGGACGCGCGCGTCATGGTCCCGCGGCAGGTTCGGGCCCTCGAAATCGATCGCGTAGAGCCGCCGCTCCGGGCTTGGCGGCTGGGTCGGGCGCAGGCGCTCGGCCGAGCCGACGCGGGTCGAGACCACGCGCGCGAGATCGCCGGGCAACGCCCCGGTCGGCTCCGCTCCCACGGTGGTCAGGCGGTAGGCGAGGCGCAGCGGTTTGCCGGCTTCCAAGGGCGTGGCCGGCACGAAGGCCGCCACGATGTTGTCCATGTACTCCTCGCGCGAGGGGATCTCGAAGAGCTGCACGGCGCCGTCCGCGAAGGCGCCGCCGGGCCGCGGCGAGGCCCCGGCCGCGACCATCTCGGGGCGCGCCTCCGCCTCGACCGGCTCGATCCAGTGGCCCGGCCGGGCCTCGTGCCGGGCCTCGACGTCGAGATAGGCGGCAAAATTCCGCTCCCGCTGCAGCAGGCCGAAGCCGCGCAGGGGGGCTGCCCGGAAGGCCGAGATCTGCGGTGCCGGGCGCCCGTTCACCAGCGGGCGCCAGAGCCGTTCGCCACCGGCCGCCACGGCGAGCCCGTCCGAATCGTGCACTTCGGGCCGGAAATCGTCGAAGGGTTGGGCATTGCGGGCGCCCGGCCCGCTCTCTCCATGCAGGAACATGCTGGTCAGCGGCGCGAGCCCGACCTTGTCGAGCCTCCGGCGGGGATGGAGCGAGGCGGTCACGGTCATGCGGGACGGGTCGCCGGGCGCGATCTCGAACCGGTAGGCACCCGCCACGCTCGGCGCGTCGAGGAGCGACAGCACCGTGAGGGTGCGCGCCTCCGGTTCCGGTTCGCAGATCCAGTGGGCGACGAAGTCCGGGAACTCCTCGCCCTCGGGCGCGCCCGTGCCGATGGCGAGCCCGCGGGCCGAGAGTCCGTATTCCTGCCCGTCCCCGCGCAGGCGGAAATACGAGGCGCCGAGGAAGACCAGGAACTCTTCCTGGAAGCCGGGCGGGCGGTCCTTCGGCGCGTCCGCGAAGACGTAGTGCAGGCGGAAGCCCGCGAAGCCGAGATCGGGTGCGAAGCGCTGGCCGGCCAGGTCCTTGCCGAGGTCGAACAGGCGCTGGTCGTAGGCCACGGGGCGCGGCGCGCCGTCCCGCGGCTGCACGAAGAGCCGCACGCGCTTCCTCTGCAGGAAGCCGCGGTGGAAGAGTTGCGCGCTGAAGTTCCGCCCGAGGCGCAGCGCTTCCGCGGGACGGAAGACGATGCGGCGATAGCCGTCGTAGCTCAGCGCGGCGAGCGCGGGCGGCAGGTCGTCCGCCGGGGCGGCGTAGGGGGCGGCGGCGAGGCGTTGCGCCTGCGCCACCACGCCCTCGAAGGTCATCGGACCGGCCTCAGGCGCGGGATTCGGGACGGGCGCGGCCTCCTGTGCCATCGTTCTGGCGGCATTCAGGTCGATGGCGCTAGGAAAGATCGCGCCGGCAGCAGCGGTCGCGGCCGTCCGAAGAACGGAGCGGCGGGAGGGGGAACGTGAATCGTCCGGCGGCGGCCTGTCCCGCCGCTCCGGCCCCTGCCCTTCGCCACGCTCGAAGGCGTCCTCGCTCATCACGTTCTCCGCGGTCCCCGATGGCGGCCGTGCAGCCCTCTCGTCCGAGTCTCACCCGCCATGCTCACCACTCCGTCGCCGCATGAGACACCCGACGCGCCGCGCGCGGACGACCTCCGTGCAGGCCGCCCGTCGGCGACCGCGGAAGCCGTCACGGAAGCTTGGCAGGTGGAGTCCGGAACCCCCGGCGGCAAGGCCCCGCCGGATGGCAAGGCCCCGCTGGATGGCAAGCGGCCGCGGGCGTCCCGCGTCCTGCTGCGTCGACGCCTCGCCCTGGGGCTGCCCGCGCTCGCCACGGGCGCGGCCATCGCGGCGCTCGCCGCCGCCGCCTACCCGGCGACGGGCTGGCTCGGCGCCCTCGTGCTCGGCCTGTTCTGCGTGCTGATGGCGTGGCAATCCTTCACCGCCTGGCAGTACCTCTACGGCCTGATCGCGGCCGGCTTCGGGGACCGCGCCAAGTCTCTCCTGGAGCTGCGCTCGGACGGGCCGGTGCCCGCCCCGAGCGGCCGCAGCCGCACGGCCGCGGTCGTGGCGATCCACGCGGAGGACGCGGTCGCGGTCTTCGCGGGGCTTCGCGTCATGGCCCGCTCGCTCGCCCGCGCGGGTGCCGAGGACATCGACCTCTTCGTGCTCTCCGACACCCGCGACGGCGCCATCGCGGCGGTGGAGGAGCACGAGTTCGCCCGCATCCAGGCCTGGCGGGAGAGCGCCGGCCCCGACCTGCCGGTGATCCGTTACCGCCGCCGCACCGAGAATATCGGCCGCAAGGCCGGCAACATCGGCGAGTTCTGCGAGACCTACGGGCCCGAATACGACTTCATGATCGTGCTCGACGCCGACAGCCTGATGACCGGCGCCGCCATGCGCCGCCTGGTCGGGCTGATGGAGGAGAATCCCCGTGTCGGCCTGATCCAGACCGTCTCGTACGCGGCCGGGCGCGACACGCTGTTCGCCCGCGTGCAGCAATTCGCGGTGCGGCTCTACGCGCCGCTGGCGCTGCGCTGCCTCGAGACCTGGCAGGGGCCGGACGGCAGCTACTGGGGGCACAACGCGATCCTGCGCATCGAGGCCTTCGCCAGCAACGCCGCGCTTCCCGTGCTGCCGGGCAAGGCCCCGCTCGGCGGCGAGATCCTCTGCCACGACATCGTCGAGGGCGCGCTGCTGCGCCGGGCCGGCTGGGAGGTCCGCCTCGTCCCGGAGATGGGCGGCACCTGGGAGGAGATGCCGACGAACCTCGTCGATCTGCTCGGGCGCGAGCGCCGCTGGTGCCAGGGCAACCTGCAGCACCTCTCGGTGCTGCCCTGGCGGGGGCTTCGGGCGGCGAGCCGCTGGCACCTCGCGGTCGGCATCCTCTCCTACCTGATGCTGCCGCTCTGGATCGCCTTCCTGGGCCTGGGCACCTGGCAGGCGGCGCGGACCGGCGACCTCGGCCTCATCGGCTACGGGCTCACCGGCACCGGGGCCGCCGCCCATGTGCTCGCCGCCCTGACCGTCGCGGTGCTGGCCCTGCCGAAGCTCCTGAGCCTGGGCCATGTGCTGGTGTCCCCTGAGCGCCGCGCCGCCTTCGGGGGCACGCGGAGCCTGCTCGCCAGCGCGGCGCTGGAGCAGCTCGTCTGGGTGGTGCTCTGGCCGGTGATGACCCTGTTCACCGCGGGCGCCGTGGTCTCGACCTTCTTCGGCCGGGTGGTGCGCTGGGACGCGCAGGTGCGCGATGACCGCCGGGTGCCGTGGAGCGAGGCGTTCCGCCTCCAGGCCGACGCGGTGGTGGTCGGCGCGGTGCTGGCGCTGGGCCTCGCGCTCGCGGGCGACCCGGTCCTCGCCCTGTGGATGGCGCCGCTGGCGCTGGCGCTGATCACCAGCCCGGTCCAGAGCGTGGTGACGAGCAGCGCCGAGCTCGGCCGGCTGTCGCGCCTGCGCGGTCTGTTCCTCACCGCGGACGACACGGCCCAGGCCCCGGAACTCGCCGAGCTGCACCAGACCCGCGCGCTGCCCGCCCCCGCCAAGCCGGCCCATCGCGAGCCGCAGCCGGTGGTCCTCCTGGCAACCGACGAGGCCTGAGATCCGCGCGATTCCCAAGGGCCGAGGCCGTTTCGGCGCCTGCAGGCGGGGTCCCGGAATGGAGGTTCCAGATGCAGGGTTTCACCCTACACCCACCAAAGGTCTCGGACCTCTGGAATCCGGGACCTCCTACTTCCGTTCCAGCACCTGGATCGGGTTCGTCCGATCGCTCGCCGCGGGCTCCTGCGTGAGCGAGCTGGAGCCCGGCTTGCGCTCCTGCGGGGCCTGGCCCTTGACCGAGCCGGGGCCGCCGACCGCGGTGCCGGAGGCGCCGGTCTGGGACGGCACGGTGCCGCTCGCCAGTTCCAGGCAGGTCACCATCTCGACGTAGGACGGGTAGCCGCCCGCTTCGAACTGGCTCTGGCACTGTTTCTTCGCGGCCGGCGTGTAGTCGCCCCAGCGGCGCTCGGCCTCCTTCCGGGCCTCCCGCTCCGAGCGGAGACAACCCTTGCGGCTATCCTCCTCGGAGGCGCTGGAGCCGATATCGACGCGGCCGGCGCTCTTGCAGGTCTTCTCGATGTCGAGGTCCGGGACCGCGTCGGCGCGGGCCGCGCCTGCGAGGCAGCCGAGGAGCGCGAGGGCGGCGGCGCACGTCGGGGCGGAGCGGAACGGTTTCATGGTGGTGAACTCCGGCGCGGGGTCGGGCCCGGCGCGGAAGCCGGGCGCATCGTGCCGGCACAACGCTCAAGGCGCCCGTTCGTCGCCGCCGCAGCCGTGAATTTCCCCCGCGGCCCGGCCGGCGCGCCTCAGAGGGGCGCCGCCCTGGGCCAGCGCCCGCGCGGCACCGGGGAGCGCGGCGGCGGGCACGAGGAGCGGCAGGCCGGTCGTCAGGTCGCCGGGGTTTCGAGGCTCAGTTGCCCCGGCAGCGCGCCTTGATGGCGCCGGCGAACTCGCGCTCGGAGCCCTGGACCTGGGCGAGCCGCTCGTTGCGTTCCGAGCCCGACAGGCAGCGACCGTAGACGCTGGCGACGCGCCGCATCGTGTCGATGTGGCGTCGCCAGATCCGGCAGTTCTTGGCCTCGTCGCCGTCCGCCTGCTCCAGCTGGTCGATGGCCTGGCGCTGCATCGACTGGGCGACCAGCACGTCGCGCGGGCAGGTGCCGTCGGCCGCACTCTGCGCGCCGGCGCCGGCCGGGATCAGGGCGAGCGCCAGGGTCGCGAGAAGAAGAGGACGGGTCATGCCGCCTGAGGTGCCGGGGTGTGGGTGAGCAGGGCGTAGAGGGCGCTGGCGTCCCGGGCGGCGCGGATGCGCTCCAGGATGCCGGGCTCGCGCAGGACGCGGGCGACCTGGGCCAGGGCCTTCAGGTGGTCGGCGCCCGCCCCCTCGGGTGCGAGCAGCAGGAAGGCGATGTCGACGGGCTGCCCGTCGAGCGCCTCGAAATCCACGGGCTTCTCCAGCCGCGCGACGAGACCGAACAGGCGGTCGAAGCCCGGCAGCTTGCCGTGCGGGATCGCGACGCCGTCGCCGATGCCGGTCGAGCCCAGACGCTCGCGCTGGAGCAGGGTCTCGAACACCTCGCGCTCGTCGAGGCCGGGCAGGCGGCGGGCCGCCTGCGCGCTCAGCTCCTGCAGGACCTGCTTCTTGGCGCGGGCGCGCAACGACGGCACCACGGAATCCGGATCGAGGAATTCCAGGATTGGCATGGGAGGACCGTTGCCCCTTTGGCCGGATCCGGAGGGACCCTGGGCCGTCACCTGGGGCCGGTCCGGCCGGCCCCTCGAGTCTCAATCACCGGCCTGAAGGGCGGTTCCGGATCCGTCCCGGTGCCTCAGGCAGCCTCGGGCGGATCGACCCATCCGATCGCGCCGTCGCTGCGCCGGTATACGACGTTGATGCGGCCGGTGCCAGCGTGCACGAAGACGAGGACCGGGGCGCCCGTGAGATCGAGGGCGGTGACCGCCTCGCTGACCGAGTGCCGCTTGAGGGTCCGGGTGCTCTCCGCGACGATCGGCGGGTGCTCGGCCCCGTCCTCCTCCTGCACCTCCTCGGGCTCCTCGTCCTCGGGTGCGGCGAAGACCGCGTAGGCCGCCTCGACCGCGCCGTTGGTCTGGGCGGCCGCGTGGTCCTTCAGGCGGTGCTTGTAGCGGCGCAGGCGCTTCTCGAGCCGGTCGGCGGTCTGCTCGAAGCTCGCGCGGGGGTCGTGGGCGGCGCTGGTCGCCTCCAGGGTCAGGCCCGAGACGAGGTGGATGACGCAGTCCGTGCGGTAGGCGGTGCCGTCGCGCCTGAGGGTGACGTGGCCCGTGCAGGTGCCACTCATGTGGCTGTCGAGGTACTTCGAAAGCGTCGCCGCCATCCGATCCTCGACGCGCCCGCGCAGTGCTTCCCCGAGGTCCAGGCCGTGGCCCGTGACGCGCAACGCCCCCATGTTTCCTCCGCTCAGAACAGGTGTGGCAGGAGAGTTAAGGAGCCGGCTCGCCGGAAGTCAACGGAGGTGCAGCCGAAGCAGGCGGAGCTGCGCCTCAGCGTAACGCGACCGCCCCGGCCGGGGCGCCGCCCTGTCCGTACTGGGCCCGGCGGCGCTCGATCGAGGAGGGAATCCGCAAGGATTCCCGGTATTTGGCGACCGTGCGGCGGGCGATGTCGACGCCCTCGCTCCTGAGCTTCTGCACCAGCGCGTCGTCGGAGAGCACGTCGTTCGGGGTCTCGCCATCGACGAGTTGCTTGATCCGGTGGCGCACCGCCTCCGAGGAGTGGGCGGCCGCGCCCGCCGCGCCCGGGATCGCCGCGGTGAAGAAGTACTTCATCTCAAGCGTGCCCCGGCTCGTGCCGATCGCCTTGTTGGAGGTGACGCGCGAGACGGTCGACTCGTGCATGCCGATCGCCTCGGCCACCGTCTTCAGGTTCAGCGGGCGCAGGTGGGAGACCCCGTGCAGGAAGAATCCGTCCTGCTGGCGCACGATCTCGGTGGCGACCTTCAGGATGGTGCGGGCGCGCTGCTCCAGGCTGCGGGTGAGCCAGTTCGCGGTCTGCAGGCAGTCGGAGAGGAAGGCCTTGTCGGTGTCGCTGGCAGCGCCCCGGGCGACGCGCGCGTAGTAGCTCTGGTTGACCAGCACCCGCGGCAGGGTCTCGCCGTTGAGTTCGACCAGCCAGGAGCCGTCGGGGGCCGCGCGCACGAACACGTCGGGGATCAGCACCTCGACGGCGCCGGCGCCGAAGGCCCGGCCGGGCTTCGGGTCGAGCCGGCGGATCTCGGAGAGCATCTCGACCAGATCCTCGTCGTCCACCCCGCAGAGGCGGCGCAAGGCGGCGAAGTCGCGCTTGGCCACGAGGTCGAGGCGCGAGACCAGCGCCTGCATGGCGGGGTCGAAGCGGTCCTGCTCGCGCAGCTGGATCGCGAGGCACTCGGCGAGGTCGCGTGCGCCCACGCCCGAGGGCTCGAAGCCCTGGATCAGCCGGAGGATCCCCGCCACCCGGTCGAGGTCGGCGCCCAGGCGCTCGGCCACGGTCTCGATCGATTCGCGCAGGTAGCCGGCATCGTCGATCGCGTCGATCAGGAAGCCGCCGATCAGGCGATCCACCGGATCGCGGGTCGCAAGTTCGAGCTGGCCGGAGAGGTGCTCGCGCAGCGAGGTCTCGGCGGTGAGGCTCGCCTCGAAGTCCGGCGCCTGCGCGTCGAAGCTGCCGCCGGTGCTGCCGTAGGGGGCGGGGGTGAGCGCCAGCATGTCCCCGGACTGACCCTCGGCCCGGGCCTCGGCCGGCGCGTCGTCCGGAAAGACGTTGTCGAGGCGGGTCTCGAAGCCGGCGTCGATCTCGCCGCGGGCCGGGTCGAGCTCCGGCGCCGACCACGAATCATCGGACCCTTCGAGATCGGCCCGCGGCTCGGCGTAGGGCTCGGCATTCTCGGCGCCCTCAGCCGGTCCGGTCTCGGCGCGCTCCAGCAGCGGGTTCCGCTCCAGCTCGGTCTCGACGTAGGCGGCGAGATCGAGCTGCGAGAGCTGGAGCAGCTTGATCGCCTGCAGAAGCTGTGGCGTCATCACCAGGGCCTGGCCCTGGCGCATCTCCAGCCGTTGCAGCAGACTCATGCCATGCCCTGCCTGTTCGAGAAGACAGCCCAGCCCCGGGCTCGCACCGTACCGGCACGTTTCTTGCTTGTTGCTTTTGTTAGGTCTAGCGCCTTCCGGCCCGCGCGTCAAAGCGCGGCGTCGGTTTTCCGCCGCGGAAGTGCTGGCCGCACATGGCCCGACCGTGCCGGTGCCGACCTGCGCCAGCGCCGCTTAAGGGAAGATGTGCGCGCGATCGGTCTCCGCGCGGAGATGCATCGTCTCCCGGGGAGCCTGTGACGGCACTCTCCCGGCCGGGTGGCTTCGTACCGGTTTCGGTTGAATGGTTCGGTCAGGCGCTCACCACCGCCATCCCGGGTTCCGCTGCGCGACCCCAGTATGACGGCTGACGGAGCGCACCGAAGGGATCGACCGGAGACGGTATCGAGGGCCGCGCCAGCCCGAGCCTACAGCCGGAAATCCTCGCCGAGGTAGAGGCGGCGCGCGTCGGGGTTCGCCACGATCTCTTCGGGCGTTCCCTCGGTGAGGATGCGGCCCGAATGCGCGATGTAGGCGCGGTCGATCAGCCCCAGCGTCTCGCGCACGTTGTGGTCGGTGATCAGCACGCCGAGGCCGCGCTGCTTGAGGTGTTTCACCAGATCTTGGATGTCGCCCACCGCGATCGGGTCGATGCCCGCGAACGGCTCGTCGAGCAGCATGAAGGTCGGCGAGGAGGCGAGCGCGCGGGCGATCTCGCAGCGACGGCGCTCGCCGCCCGACAGCGCGATCGAGGGCGACTTGCGCAGGCGCGCGATGTCGAACTCCTCCAGCAGGGATTCGAGCTTGCGCTCGCGCTCCTTCCGGTCGGGCTCGGCCACCTCGAGCACGGCCCGGATGTTGTCCTCGACCGAGAGGCCCCGGAAGATCGAGGCCTCCTGGGGCAGGTAACCGATGCCGAGGCGCGCGCGCTGGTACATCGGCAGTTGGGTTATCGGCAGGCCGTCGAGGGTGATGTGGCCGCGATCCGCCGTGACCAGCCCGGTGATCATGTAGAAGATCGTGGTCTTGCCGGCGCCGTTCGGTCCGAGCAGACCCACCGCCTCGCCGGTGCGCACGGTCAACCCGGCCTCGTGCACAACGGTGCGGGCGCCGTAGCTCTTGCGCAGGCCGCGCACGCTGAGGATGCCGGGGCCGCCCTCGACGGGCTCGGACGCGCCCTCGGCGGCGCGCGCGCGGCCGAACAGCCGCCCGAGCAGGGAGGGGCGCCGCGCCGCCGCGGCCGGCGGCGCACCCGATGGCGTGCCCGGCGCCGCGGCGCCGGCATCGAACGACACGGCCTCGCTCAATTGGCCTGGGCCCGCGCCCGGGTCGCGTCCGGCTCGCCCGGCTTCGGTGCGGGTTTGGCGACGGCCGGCTGGGCGCAGCCCTTGGAGCCGGCGCCCTTCGCCTCGGCCTTCTCGCCCGGTACGAACATGGCCGAGACGCGCCCGCCCGCGACCGGGTCCATGTTCGCCCGGCCGGTGTTCATGTCGTAGACGAGGCGCGAGCCGCGGGTGACGTTCTGGCACTGGCTCAGCACGACGTTGCCGGTGAGCACGATGCGCTTGGCCGCCTGATCGAACACGGCGCTGTCGCCGGTGGCGACCTGATCCTTCTGCACCACCGTCACGGGGCCGGCGCACTCGACCTTCTGGATGCCGTTCTCGGGCGTGGCGCGGGCCTCCTCGGCCGGCTTCTCGGCGGCCTTGTCCTTCTGGGCGTCCTTCTCCTTGCCGCGCTTGTAGTGCACGGTCATGGTCGAGCAGCGGATGGTGCTGTCGCCCTGCACCGCCACCACGTTGCCGGCGAAGACCGCCTTGTTCTCGCGGTCGAACACGTCGAGCCGGTCGGCGTCGATCTTGATCGGCTCCTTGCCGCTGCCGCCGAAGCCGCCGAGCGGGGACTCCTTCTGGGCCGCCGGAGCGGCCGGGGCCGTTGCGGCCGGGCCGGCGATCAGGATCGCGGCGAGGAGGACGAGGGGCACGGGTCTCATGCACGGTCTCACGGACGCTCTCATGGCCGGCCGTCCTGCGGCTCGGCCGCCGAGGTCAGGGTCCGCAGGGTCTCGCCATCG
The DNA here is from genome assembly GCF_001556475.1 of Methylobacterium sp. CCH5-D2. Lineage (NCBI taxonomy): Bacteria > Pseudomonadati > Pseudomonadota > Alphaproteobacteria > Hyphomicrobiales > Methylobacteriaceae > Methylobacterium > Methylobacterium sp. CCH5-D2. Next base: position 14,671 of record NZ_LSIX01000252.1, read on the forward strand.
ACCGTGGGGCCGACATCGCCGCCTGGCCGGGAGCGCGCCGGCCTGGCCGCCTTGTCCTCGCCGTGGAACACGGTTCGGACGTTGCCGATGAAGGAGATGACGCGGCCGTTCTCGACCACGTCGAGACTGTCGGCGGCCACGGAGCCGCTCGGCACCGTCACGGTGACGGGCTCCTTCGAGACGACGCTGCCCGCCTTGAAGTTCACGGAAGCCGAGATCAGGCGCGCCTCCTCGCCCTTGTCGGTCCAGATCCGGATGTCGCGGTTGAGGTCGAGCGATTCGCGCGCGGTGTCGAACAGGCCGGTCGCGGCCTCCAGCCGGGCGAGCCCGCCCCGGTCGTCGGTGGCGATGTGGCCCCGCATGGTCTCGAGCTCGATCAGGCTGGGCTTGCGCATGTCCTGGAGCGCGGCCGCCGCCGTGACCTCGTAGCCGCGGTCCCCCTTGCGGAAGCCCGAGAGGCGGGGATTGTCCATCCGCACCTTCGTGCCCGAGAGGGTGACCGGGCCGACGCTGACGCTCGGGATCGCGGCGCCGAAGGGGTTGAAGACCAGGGCGGCGACCGCGATGACCGCGCCCGCCGCGACCACCGGGATCACCCGCCGGAGCGTGCGGACCCGGGCGCTGTGCCGGTGGGCGCGGGCATGCGCGCGCGTGCGCCGGGCGTTGCCGCCGGCCCCGTTCGTCCCGATCGCGTCGACCACCTGCATGGACCTGTCCGTGCGGCGCGCCCCTGGGCGCGAATGCGTGGAAGGGCTGCCCCCGTGAGCCCGCCGCCGGATGCGCCCGGGCGATGGCGAAGTTATGGCTCAAGCGTTTCCGAAACTTCAACCATGGCGCGCGTTTGGCGGCCAGCGCGGCAGAGTGCGGAGTGGAGGCCCCGTACCGGGATGTGCGCCCCGGCACGCCGATCGGGCGGGTTCAGGCGTGCGCGAAGATGTCGGTCTCGGGCCAGCCGTCGAGGTCGAGCCGGGCGCGGGTCGGCAGGAAGGCGAAGCAGGCGGCGGCGAGATCGGTGCGGCCCTCGCGGGCAAGCATCTGGTCGAGGCGCGCGCGGGCGGCGTGGAGGTGCAGCACGTCGGAGGCCGCGTAGTCGAGCTGGGCCTGGCTCAGGGTCTCGGCGCCCCAGTCAGAGGATTGCTGCTGCTTCGAGAGATCGACGCCCACGAGTTCGCGCACCACGTCCTTCAGCCCGTGCCGGTCGGTGTAGGTGCGGGCGAGCTTCGAGGCGATCTTGGTGCAGTAGACCGGGGCCGGCATCACGCCGAGGCGACGATAGAGCACCGCCAGGTCGAAGCGGGCGAAGTGGAAGATCTTCAGGACTTGGCTGTCGGCCAGCACGCGCTTCAGGTTCGCCGGCTCCGGTCCGTCGAGCGGGATCTGCACGACGTCCGCCGAGCCGTCGCCGGTCGAGATCTGCACGACGCAGAGCCGGTCCCGATGCGGGTTGAGGCCGAGCGTCTCGGTATCGATGGCGATGGCCGCGCCCGGCGCGTAGCCCTCGGGCAGGTCGCCCCGGTGGAGGCGGACGGTGGGGCTCGGCATCGGCGCGGACTTTTCGGTAGAGGCTTGGGACAGCGAGGTTATTTTGCCGGTAGCACCCGCGATGCGGGCGGACAAGGGAGACGTCCCTGCGGCAGAAGACCGGATCCGATATTCGCCGCCACCGGTCTCCGCAGACCTCGACAGATGAAGCGCGACCTTTTCCCGGACGCCTGGAACGGAGTGGAAGGTGATCCGGGACCCAGCGACGGTGCAGGATCAGGACGCTTCGCGTCTCCCTATGCTGGGTCCCGGATCACCCTCCGCTGGCGCTCCGGGCGTCCGGGAGAGGGCGCGGTGCAGGTCGGGCACCGCGCTCTCGGGCTTCGCTCAGATCGCCGCGGCCGGGTCCGACTCCTCCCCGTCCTCCCGCGGGCGCTCGCGGCGGCGCTCCCGGCGCTCCAGCACGGCGCGGCCGAGCGCCCGCAGCGGGGCGGTCAGCCGGCGCACGTCCTCGGCCCGCTCCATGAAGCGCTCGCCGTTGCGGATCTCGCGGTCGAGCCGGGCCATGGTGCGGGCGAGCGCCGGGTCGTCGTCCTCCAGCCAGGTCTCGGTCACGCGCGCGAAGGCGATGACCACGCCCTGCAGCTTCACCCGGCCGAGCGGCCCCTCCGTGTCGATACCGGCCGCGGCCAGCATGTAGCGGTGCGAGTTGAGCATCACGCCGTTCAGCGCCAGCATGGTGAGCGGGTCGCCGCGCAGCGCGTAGGAGATCCGGCGCAGGGCCGGCTTGTAGGGCGTCATCGCGTCGAGGCGGCGCATCAGCACGTCGAACAGGCGCTCGCGCGTCGGCTCGTCGGCGAGGTCGGCGTTGTCCTCGGCCAGCACCTTGCGGTCGATGATGCGGGTGAGGCCGCCGAGCACCGCGCCCTTCGAGGGGTAGAGCTCGCGCAGCTCGGCGAGCGTCAGCCCCGCCTCGCGGGCGATGTCGCCGATCTCGATGTCGTTCCACGGCTGCTCGGCGGCGAGCCGCATCAGCGCCTCGACGGCTGCCTCGCGCGGCGGCAGCTTCGGGGCCTCGGGCGCAGCCTCCGCCCCGCCGCGGGGGCCGGCCTTCTGGGCCGTCTTGCGGCCCTTGGATCCCGTGGGGCCCGCGTTCGGGCTCTCGCCTGCGCTCTCGCTCATCGGGTGATCCGCTCCTCGTCTCGGTCTGTCCCCCGGATCTAGGTGGCGGGTGCCCGCATTGCGAGCGGAGGGCGGCGCTTCAGCGCGCCGCCTCGGCCGCCACGGTCTTCAGGATGGGGGCCGCCGGCACGCTGTGCTCCCAGAAGCGGCCGGTGCGGCCCTTCTCGTAGCCCGCGTTGTAGAGCGCGCGCATGTAGCCGGTGTCGAAGCCGCGCGCCGTCGAGGCGTTCGGCGCCGCCTCGTCGATGTAGGTGAGGTTGAAGCCGATCCGGTTCGCCTTGGCGAAGGCGTAGGTCGCCGTCAGCGTGGCGCGGCTGCGGGCGCGGCTCGCCGTGGTGAAGGAGCGCTCGACGATCGCGAGCGTGTTGTTCCGCGTCACGTCGAACTCGGGCTCGAGGCGCCCGTTGATCACCACGTAGATGTCGGCCTTGCCGGCGGTGCGCAGCCGCCCCTCCTGCACCAGCAGCGACTGGGGCAGGGTGAAGACCGGCGTGACCACCGAGCCGTCCACGTGCAGCTCCTGGAAGCCGGCGTTCCCCGCCTGCACGTCGATGAGCTGGGGCGGGAACACCGCCGGGATGCTGGCCGAGGCGGTCAGGACGTCGCGGAACAGATCGACGGCGTTCGGCGCACCGCTCGCGGCGATCGCGCCCATGTTCCAGATCACGGCGCGCTGCGAATCGAGGTTGGCCGTCACGACCAGCAGGCGCCGGCCCTTGGCATGCTCCTCGGCCACCGCCCGGAGCAGGTCCGCGTTGACGTAGCGGCCGATCAGGTTGCGCAGGCGCCCGTCGCCGAACAGGCCGGAGCCGAACAGCACGTTGGTGATGTTGGGCGACTGCACCAGGGTCTCGGCGACGCCGCTGGTGTAGAACTCGGTGAGGTAGGGGTCGTAGGCCGGACCCAGGAAGGCGAAGGGCGCGATCAGCGCGCCCGTGCTCACGCCCGAGACCATGTTGAACTCGGGGCGCGTGCCGGAGGCCGTCCAGCCGTTGAGCACACCCGCCCCGTAGGCGCCGTCGCCGCCGCCGCCCGAGAGGGCGAGGTAGCTGAAGCTGCGACTCTTCGCCTTCGGTGCGGCCAGCGCCGTGAAGGTCTCGACCGCCGCGTCCGAGTAGACCCGGGCGTCCGGTATGTTCGGCACGGTCGCGGCCGCTGACTGCGCGGCCGTGTAGGCGGTGCGCGGCAGCGAGGAGCAGGCCGCGAGCTGGCCCGCGAACCCGAGCGCGAGGAGGCCGCGGAAAAGTGTGGATCGACGCGTCATGACCCTTGTCCCGAGACTCGTTCTCGAACCCGTGCCAGCCCCTAACGAAGCTTGAGCGTTCAGGTTCGCGCGGTCAATGACACGCGTGGTTGGGCGCAGCATTCACGTCACACCTGTTGCAGCGCGACAGCGGTCGGACGAACGAGGTCCGGATGGTTAATTTCACGTGAAAACCGTGCGCCCTCCCGGAGCCTGTCTGACCGCCTCGCAGCGCCTAGCGATGCGCGAACCACCCCTTTCCCGGCCCTTCGGGCCTGCACGCCCGGAGCGCCAGCGGAGGGTGATCCGGGATCGAGCACAAGAAGGCGCGAAGCGTCATGATCCTGCGACGCGGCCGGAGATCGAGCCGCTTCGCGGCACCTCGCCTGCTGGATCCCGGATCACCTTCCACTGCGTTCCAGGCGTGCAGGCCCGAAGGGCCCGGAAAGGGGGCGGAGAATCCTCCGGAGCGGAGGTAAAACAGGCTCTCAGGCGCGCGTCGCCAGCGCCTTCAGGTCGAAGCCGGGATCGGCGGCCTGCTCCGGGGTGAGCGGCGTGCCCGCAGCGAGCAGGCGCCGGGCCAGCATGTGATCGCCCGCCCGGTTGACCGACTCGACCGCGGCGAGCCGCCCGCCTCGGAAGCGGAAGACCGAGAAGGCCGCCTCCGTGCCGCGTCGCACGCCCGCGTCACCGGGCGCGCCGAGACCCGCGATCTGGAGCTTGTGCGGCCCCTGGTCGCTCCAGAACCAGGGCACCGCGGCGTAGGGCGCTGGCCGCCCGGCGAGGCGTGCGGCGAGGCAGCGGCCCTGGTCGATCGCGTTCTGCACGGACTCGATCCGTACGGTGCCGTCAGCCGAGAGGCCGTGGGCGAAGCGGGTCGGGAAG
>NZ_LSIX01000253.1:0-1092 GCF_001556475.1 Methylobacterium sp. CCH5-D2
CAAGCGCCACGATCTCTCGCGCAACCTCGTGCGCGTGTGGGTGCAGAAGTACGAGACGGGCGCGTTCGACGATGACGCGGCCGCCGCCGACACGATCCAGGCCTATGAGGCTCGCATCGCCGCGCTCGAACGGCTCGTCGGGCGGCAGGCGCTTGAGCTTGAGTTTTTAAAGGGGGCTCTGCGCAACGGACCGCCGCCGCGAAGCGGGCCTATGTCCGTGATCACCGGCCCGGCAGCTTCTCTGTCGCCGCGGGATGCCGGCTGATGGGTCTGGCGCGCTCCACCTACTACGATGCCCCGACGCGGGCTGCCGACGACACCGCCCTCGTCGAGGCCATGGCCGCGGTCTGCGACGCGTTCGAAGCCTACGGCTGGCGCCGCGTCCAGGCGGCCCTGCGCCAGCAGGGCTGGCGGGTGAACCATAAGAAGGTCCGCCGCCTCATGCGGGAGCACGACCTGCAACCGCGCGTCCGGCGCCGCTACGTCACGACCACCGACAGCGATCACGACAGCCCGATCTTCCCGAACTTGGCCCGGGACATCGTGCCGGACGGGCCCGACCAGCTCTGGGTCGCGGATCTGACCTCCGTCGCGGTGACGGGCGGCTTCGTCTACGTCGCGATTATCTTGGATGCTTGGTCGCGGCGGGTGGTCGGCTACGCGCTTGGCCGGTCGATCGACGCCCGCCTGACCATCGCGGCTCTGCACGCGGCGATCGAGCGGCGTCGGCCGGCGCCAGGACTGACCCACCACACGGACCGCGGCAGTCAATACGCTGCTGAGGCGTATCGAAAGGTGCTGGCTGATCATGGTCTCGTCGGCTCGATGGGCCGGCGCGGCAATCCCTACGACAACGCCAAGGCCGAGAGCTTCATGAAGACGCTCAAGGTCGAGGGGGTATACCCGATGGCGTTCGAGACCTTCGCCGATGTGGCGGCTGAGCTGCCGCACTTCATCGAAGAGGTCTATAACACCCCCCGCCTGCACTCCGCGCTCGGTTATCTGAGCCCCGTGCAGTTCGAGGAGCAGCACGCCCGGCAGACGGTCAAAACCGCCGCCTGATCGTGCCCACCGTCAGGGGACCACTCCACT
>NZ_LSIX01000254.1:0-267 GCF_001556475.1 Methylobacterium sp. CCH5-D2
GGACCCGCGACCTCGCCGAGACGCAGGACGCCCTGGTGCAGTCGCAGAAGATGGAGGCCATCGGCCAGCTCACCGGCGGCGTGGCGCATGACTTCAACAACCTGCTGACCGTCATCCGCTCATCGATGGATTTCCTCCGACGCCCCGACCTGCCCGAGGAGCGACGGCGCCGCTACATGGACGCGGTGTCCGACACCGTGGACCGTGCCGCGCGGCTGACGGCGCAACTCCTCGCCTTCGCCCGGCGCCAGACGCTCAAGCCGGAGG
>NZ_LSIX01000255.1:0-9056 GCF_001556475.1 Methylobacterium sp. CCH5-D2
CCCGCGGCCGCGTCCTCACCCCGCAGGCCTTCCGCCATATGGGCCTCGCCGTGCCCCGCACCGACCCGAGCCGGCAGCCCGGCCTGTTCCCCGACGACGGCGCCGATGCCTGAGGGGCGCCGCGCCGTCACGGTCACGCGCCGCACGGTGCTGCTGGGCCTTGGCGCGGCCGCGCTCGCCGGAACCGGGACGGCCGCCTACGCGGTCGGGGTCGAGCCGCGCCGGATCGTCGTCACTCGTTACCGGATCCGCACATCTGCCCCCTGGCCGGCCGGGCGCCGGCTCAGGATCGTCGCGCTCTCTGACATCCACGCCTGCGAGCCGTGGATGCCGCTCGGGCAGATCGCCGAGATCGTGGCGGTCGCCAACGGGCTCGGCGGCGACGTGATCGTGCTCACCGGCGACTACGTCGCCGGCATGAAGCTCGTCACCGCTACCATCGACGCGGCGGCCTGGGCGCCGGTGCTCGGGGCCTTGCGGGCCCCGCTCGGCACCTTCGCGGTGCTCGGCAACCACGATTGGTGGGAGGACCGCGCCGCGCAGCGGCGCGGGCAGGGCCCGACCGTCGCGGGCCGGGCGCTGGAGGCGGCGGGCATCCGCCTCCTGGAGAACGCCGTCGCCCCCCTCGATCTCGGCGGCGCCACGGTCTGGCTCGCCGGGCTCGGCGACCAGCTCGCCCTGCTGCCGGCGCGACGGCGCGACGCCACCCTCCGCCCCGGCGTGGACGACCTCGCCGGCACGCTGGCGCAGATCCCCCCGGGCGCGCCCGCGATCCTGCTGGCGCACGAGCCCGACATCTTCCCGCGCGTACCGCCACGGGTCGCGCTCACCCTGTCGGGCCACACCCATGGCGGGCAGGTCAGCCCCTTCGGCCACCCGATCATCGTGCCCTCGCGCTACGGGTCCCGCTACGCCTACGGCCATGTCCGGGAGCAGACGGATCTCGTGGTCTCGGGCGGGCTCGGGATGAGCGGACTGCCGGTGCGGTTCGGTATTCCGCCCGAAATCGTGGTGGTCGAGATGGAAGCCGGCGATCCCGCAGCGCGATAGATATGCATCGCACGCATATTTGATATCTTGTGCAGGGCCCGGACCGGGCGACGCTGGCATCGGAATCTCTTCCGGTACGCAGCCCAAATGCCTTTCGTCTCAGTCTAACGCACGGCCGCAGAACGGTTTTCCCCGCAGGGACGTGCGCCCCTTCGGATGCGCCGCCGCTGGCCCATGCCGGGACTGAAAGGACCGCTCCCATGCGGAACAGGACTGCGGCGCACAAGTTGATGGCGCGACCGTGCTCATCGGGAGCGCCGGCAAAACGAACGATCTCAGAGCGACCTTCGAGGAAGAACCACCATGAAGACCACCGTCCTGGCCGCGCTCGGCCTGTCCGTCGCCGCCCTCGCCACGCCCGCCCTCGCGCAGGACGCCCTGCCGCTGCGCATCGGCGCCGACGCCCCGGTCGGCGCAGCCGGGACCAGCACCCCCGCCTTCCGCGCCGAGGCCCTGCGCTCGGACGCCGCCAGCATCGAGGCGAGCCGCATCGCCCTGGAGCGCTCCCGCAACCCGCGCGTGCGCAACTACGCCAACCGCGTCCTGGTCGAGCGCGAGGCCACTACCAAGGCCCTGCTGCCCGAGGGCACCTCGCTGACGGCTACCGGCCGCGTCGTCTCCGACCGCCAGGGCATCCCGACCCGTCTCGACAACCCGCTCGGCGTGGTCCTGGCGCCCGTGACGATCGCCGCCAACCTCGGCACGAACATCGTCGGCGGCGTGCTCGGCGGCGTCGGCATCGTGGACAACAGCCCGGCCGAGCCGGGCCGCCGGGTCGCGCTCGGCCCGAACGGCCAGGAGCGCATCGCCCGCCTGCAGGCCGCCCGCAACAGCCGCGACTTCGACCGCACCTACGTCCGCGAGCAGGCCCGCTCGGATGCCCGCACGCTCGCGCTCTACCAGACCTACGCCCGCAACGGCGACAGCAACGCGGGCCGCACCTTCGCCAACGAGGCGCTGCCCTTCATCGCCGACGAGCACGCCCATTCGGCAAGCCTCGCCGGTCGCATCGACGGCTGATCGCCGCCGATCTCCGCCTGAGCGCGCAGGGCCGTCCCCGGAAGGGGGCGGCCCTCGTCGTGCCGGACCGCCCCCGGCCGCCCGAGGCCGCTATCCGGCCGGCTGGATGGCCAGACGGCCCCCCTGGCGTTCCAGGCTCCGCGCGAGAAGCCGCATCAGCGCGTAGACCGCATCGATATGCGGGGTCGCCGTGCCGGTGATCCGGCCGAGCTCGATCACCGAGCCGACGAGCGCCTCCAACTCGATCGCGCGGCCCGCCTCAACGTCCTGCAGCATCGAGGTCTTGTGCGCGCCGACCTTCTCGGCGCCCGCGATGCGCCGGTCGATGTCGACCCGGAACGTCGCGCCGAGCGCGGTCGCGATGGCCTGCGCCTCCGCCATCATGGCGCGCGCCAGCGCCCGGGTCTCGGGGAATTGGCAGATATCGACGAGCGTCGCGTGGGTCAGCGCCGAGATCGGGTTGAAGCTGAGGTTGCCCCAGAGCTTGAGCCAGATCTCGGAACGGATGTCCTCGATCACCGGTGCCTTGAAGCCCGCGTTGCCGAGCATCTGGGAGAGCGCCCGCGCCCGCGGGCTCACCGAGCCGTCCGGCTCGCCCAGCGTGTAGCGGTTGCCCTCGACCACCCGCACCACGCCCGGCTTCTCGAGGATCGCGGCCGGGTAGACCACCGAGCCGATCACCCGGGACGCGTCGAGGTGGCGGGCGATGCGGCCGCCCGGATCCGAGTTCTCGACCTGCCGGCCCGCATGCGGACCGTCGTAGCCGTGCAGGAAGTACCACCACGGGATCCCGTTCTGCAGGGTGACGACCGCCGTGTCCGGCCCGATCAGGTGCCGGAGGTCGGCCGCGATCGGCCCGACCTGATGCGCCTTGACGGTGAGCAGCACGGTATCGTGCACCCCCGCCTCCTGCATCGACTGGGTGGCGCGCACGTCGGGGGCGTGGACCTCCGTGCCGTCCTCCTCGATCAGCCGCATGCCCCCGGCCCGGATCGCCTCGAGGTTGGCGCCACGGGCGATGAAGGTGACCCGCTCGCCCGAGGCGGCGAGCTTGACGCCGAGATGTCCGCCGATGGCGCCTGCGCCGACGATCGCGATGCTCATCCGTCCGATTCCTGACCGCCGCTGGCATACGGCATGCCTACAAAACTGCCCGAACACGGACTTTCAGTCTTCCGCAAAGAATTCGGCCGACTCTCAAAAAAACTTCACCGCTCACGCATCGGTGTGCGGGGGAGCACGTGCGCGTCGGAACCTGGGTTCGGCTTCACCGTTCACGCCACCGAAGCGGCCCGCCGCGGCCACCCGCGCCGCAGCGACCGGGACCGCGAACGGGAGACGACGCGATGAGCAGCACCACCGACAAGCTCAAGGGCCTGGCCAACGAGGCCGCCGGCAACGTCAAGCAGGGCATCGGCAAGGCCACCGGCAACGAGAAGCTGCAGGCCGAGGGCAAGGCGCAGGAGCTCAAGGGTGAGACGCAGCGCGCCGTCGGCGACGTCAAGGACGGCGTGGGCAACGCCGCGCAGAAGGCCGCGGACGCCGTCAAGGGCCGCTGAGCCTCCCACCGCCGATCCATTAAGGAAGGCCGGCTCAGCCGGCCTTCTTCGTTTTCGGCCTGAGGAATCGAGAGAGAGGAAGAGAGATGAACCGCGATCACATCGAGGGTGGCGTCCGCAACCTGCGCGGCCGCGCCAAGACCGCCGTCGGCGCCGTCGGCGGTCGGCCGGGTCGTCAGATCGAGGGCGCGATCGATCAGGCCGCGGGCGCGGCGCAGTACGCCTACGGCCGCGCCCGCGACGCGGCCGAGGATCTCGCCCGCGACGGCCGCCACCTCGCCCACGAGGCGCGCGAGCGTGGGCAGGCGCTCTACGACGAGGCGGAATCCCGCGGCCGGCACTACCGCGACCGGGCCGAGCGGCACGGCCGGGCCCTGGCGCACCGGGCGAACGAGAACCGCGCAACGACGGTCGCCATCGTCGCCGCGGTGGCCTTCGGCCTGGGCTGGCTCGTCCGCGGCCGGGACTGACGGCCGGATGCACCGCACCGGCCCCGGAGATGCCGGGGCCGCTCAGAACAGGCATAAAGACATCTTTATGTCTTGATTGCCTCCTCCGTCTCGACCTGCTACAGGCCTCGCCGACGCGGTCGCGGCCGGTGTGTGGGGAGAAGGCCCCCGCGCGCCGGCCGCCCGCACCCGACCCAGAGCCTCAGAGACGGAGCTTCAGACCCCATGGCCAAGGATTACATCGTCAGGGACATCGGTCTGGCCGATTACGGCCGCAAGGAGATCTCGATCGCCGAGAGCGAGATGCCCGGCCTGATGGCGGTCCGTTCCGAGTACGGCCCGAGCCAGCCGCTGAAGGGCGCCAAGATCGCCGGCTCGCTCCACATGACGATCCAGACCGCGGTGCTGATCGAGACGTTGAAGCACCTCGGCGCCGACATCCGCTGGGTGTCCTGCAACATCTACTCGACCCAGGACCACGCCGCCGCCGCGATCGCCGCCGCCGGCATCCCGGTCTTCGCCGTGAAGGGCGAGACCCTGGAGGAGTACTGGGACTACACCGCCCGCCTGTTCGACTGGCATGATGGCGGCATGCCGAACATGATCCTCGACGACGGCGGCGACGCCACGATGTTCGTGCATCTGGGCCTGCGCGCCGAGAACGGCGACACCGCCTTCCTCGACAAGCCGGGCTCCGAGGAGGAGGAGGTCTTCTTCGCGCTCCTCAAGAAGAAGCTCAAGGAGAAGCCGAAGGGCTGGTTCGCCGGGCTCAGTGAGTCGATCAAGGGCGTCTCCGAGGAGACCACCACGGGCGTGCACCGCCTCTACATCCTCGCCAAGGAGGGCAAGCTGCTCTTCCCGGCGATCAACGTGAACGACTCGGTCACGAAGTCGAAGTTCGACAACCTCTACGGCTGCAAGGAGTCGCTGGTCGACGGCATCCGCCGCGGCACCGACGTGATGATGGCCGGCAAGGTCGCGATGGTCGCGGGCTTCGGCGACGTCGGCAAGGGCTCGGCCGCCTCGCTCCGCAACGCCGGCTGCCGCGTCATGGTCTCGGAGATCGACCCGATCTGCGCGCTCCAGGCCGCGATGGAGGGCTACGAGGTCGTCACCATGGAGGACGCCGCCCCGCGCGCCGACATCTTCGTGACGGCCACCGGCAACAAGGACATCATCACCCTCGACCACATGCGGGCGATGAAGGACCGGGCGATCGTCTGCAACATCGGCCACTTCGACAACGAGATCCAAGTCGCCGGCCTGAAGAACCTCAAGTGGACCAACATCAAGCCGCAGGTCGACGAGATCGAGTTCGCCGACGGCCACCGCATCATCCTCCTGTCGGAGGGCCGCCTGGTGAACCTCGGCAACGCGACCGGCCACCCGAGCTTCGTGATGTCGGCCTCGTTCACCAACCAGACGCTCGCCCAGATCGAGCTCTGGACCAACCCCGGCAAGTACGAGCGCCAGGTCTACACCTTGCCCAAGGCGCTCGACGAGAAGGTCGCGGCCCTGCACCTCGAGAAGGTCGGTGCCAAGCTCTCGAAGCTGCGCCCCGACCAGGCGGCGTATATCGGGGTGGGCGAGAGCGGCCCGTTCAAGCCCGAGCATTACCGCTACTGAGGGCCCTCGGCCCGCCGCTCAAAATTTTCTTGAGCTCTATCGAGCCCGGCCGTCGCGCCGGGCTCTTTACGTTTTGTCAACCCTGCACCGGGGTAGCGAACTGTGTCTTCTGTGTGTCGCGCGCGCGCGGCGTGCGCCCCGGCTCCCGGCCCTGCGCGCAAACCCCTTCCGGCGCGATTCGCCCCCGCGCTAAGGTGAATCGAATCTTCAGATGAGGTGACGCGCCGCCGGTCCGCGAGGATCGGCCGGCCGGAACGGTGCCGCGTGCGCCGCGCGATCGCGCGCGCCGGCCTCATCGGTGGTCGAGGGATGAGGCGGGTCATGGGTCTCGAACGGACGGCGCGGCTCGCGGCCCGCGTCGGCGCACTCGTCGTCGGCGCCCTGTTCTGCCTCGGGGCCGCCTGGGCGGCGCCCGCGGATCCGGCCGCGGCGCTCCACATGCACGGCGTGGCGAGCCTCTCGGTGCTGGGCGGCCTGCTCGCCTTCGCCACGATCCTCTCGCTGCTGCACCTGCGCGAGCGCGCCCGCTGGACCCGGCGCGACCGCGAGCAGGCCGCGGCGCTGGACGCGCTGCGGGGCGCCCACGACCGGGCCGAGATGCTGCTCAACGCCGAGCGCCAGATCATCGTGACCTGGAACGCCCGCAGCGAGCCGGTGATCGAGGGCGATGTCGGCCTCGCCTTCGACGGCCGATCGGCCGCGGGCGCGGCGCGGCGCGTGCTCGCCTTCGGCTCCTGGCTTCTGCCCGCCGACGCGGGCGCGATCGAGGCGGCGGTCGAGGCGCTGCTGGTGCGCGGCACCGGCTTCCACCTCGCGCTCCGCAGCCAGGACGGGCGCAGCATCGAGGCGCAGGGGCAGGCGGTGGCCGGCCGGGCTCTGCTGCGCCTGCGCGAGACCAGCGAGGAGCGCCGTGAGATCGCGGAGCTGCGCGAGACCCTGGACGAGGCCCGCCGGGGCGTGGCCGCGCTGGCCGCGCTCCTCGACGCGATCCCGCAGCCGGTCTGGCGGCGCAACCGCGAGGGCGGGCTCGCCTGGGTCAACACGGCCTACGCGGCGGCCGTCGAGGCGCCCTCCCGCGAGGCGGCCCTCGACCAGGGGCTGGAGCTCCTCGACCGGCCGGCCCGCGAGACCGTGGCGCGCGAGGACGCCGCGCGGCGCGGCGCGGGCCCGACGGTGGCCCGCCTCTCCGCCGTGGTCGCGGGCAGCCGCCGGGTGCTCGACGTGTTCGAGAGCCGCGCCGACAGCGGCCGGGTCGGCATCGCGGTCGACGTCTCGGAGCTGGAGAGCGTACGCGCCGACCTGCAGCGGCAGATGAACGCCAACGTGCGCACCCTCGACCAGCTGCCGACCGCGGTGGCGATGTTCGACGACCGCCAGCGCCTGATCTTCCACAACGCCGCCTACCGCCAGCTCTGGGACCTCGACGCCGCCTTCCTGGAGGGGCGCCCCTCGGACGGCGAGATCCTCGACCACCTGCGCGCCGAGCGGAAGCTGGAGGAGCACGCCGATTTTCGCGCCTGGAAGCAGGGGGTTCTGGCGGCCTACCGGGCGGTGGAGGCCAACGAGACCTGGTGGTACCTGCAGGATGGCCGGACCCTTCGGGTCGTCGCCGACCCGAACCCGCAAGGGGGGCTGACCTACCTGTTCGACGACGTCTCGGACCGGGTGAACCTCGAATCCCGCTACAACGCCCTGATGCGGGTGCAGGCCGAGACGCTCGACACCCTGCGCGAGCCCGTGGCCGTGTTCGGCGGCGACGGGCGCCTCACGCTCGCCAACCGCGCCTTCTCGGCCTTCTGGCGCCTCGACCCGGAACTCGTCGCCGAGCGCCCGCGCGTCGAGGCGGTGATCGAGGCCTGCCGGCGCCTCGCGCCCGCCGAGGAGCCCTGGCTCGACATCCGCGACCGCGTCGTCGGCCTGGAGAGCCGCGAGGGCCTCGCCTGCCGGCTGGAGGTGGTGGACGGCACCGTGCTCGACTGCACCGCCCAGCCGCTGCCGGACGGCGCCACGCTCATCACCCTCATCGACGTGACCGCGAGCGTGAACGTCGAGCGGGCGCTGACCGAGAAGAACGACGCCCTGGAGAAGGCCGCGCAGCTGCGCGACAGCTTCGTCCACCACGTCTCCTACGAGCTGCGCTCGCCGCTCACCAACATCATCGGCTTCACGCAGCTGCTCGGCGACGAAACGGTCGGAGCGCTCAACGTGCGCCAGCGCGAGTATTCCGAGCACATCATGCGCTCCTCGGGCGCGCTCCTCGTCATCATCAACGACATCCTCGACCTCGCCTCGATCGATGCCGGCTCGCTAGAGCTGCAGCGCGAGATGGTCGACGTGCCCGCCACCGTCGAGGCGGCGATGCGCGGCATCGAGGACCGGCTCGCGGAATCACGGCTCAGCGTGCAGCTCGACGTGCCGGCCGGCATCGGCAGCATCTACGCCGACGGCAAGCGCGTGCGGCAGATCCTGTTCAACCTGCTCTCGAACGCCGTCGGCTTCTCGCATCCGGGCGAGCGCATCGAGGTGCGCGCGCGCCGCACCGCGACCGACCTGACGCTCAGCGTGCGCGACCACGGCGTCGGCATGCCGGCCGAGGTCGCGGCGCTCGTCTTCGACCGCTTCGAGAGCCGGACGCTCGGCACCCGCCACCGCGGCGTCGGCCTCGGCCTCTCGATCGTGCGCTCCTTCGTGGAGTTGCACGGCGGCCGGGTCACGCTCGAATCGAGCCCGGGCGCCGGCACATGCGTCACCTGCAGCTTCCCGCTGGTCGATCCCGAGGCGCAGGTGGAGGCGGCCGAGTAGCCGGCCGATCACGCAGGCGTGCGGCGCGGATCGCTTGACGCGTCGGGCCCGGGATCCCAGCACGCCTGCCATGTCCACACGCGCGACCACCGGCTGGGCCGTCTTCCGCAACGGCGATTTCCGCCTGTTCGGTGCGGCCCGCTTCCTCACCGGCCTCGCCTACCAGATGCAGGCGGTGGCGATCGGCTGGTTCGTCTACGACCTCACCAAATCCGCCCTGGCGCTCGGCCTCGTCGGGCTGGCGGGCTTCCTGCCGGCGATGCTCGCCGCGCTCATCACCGGCCACGTCGCCGACACCTACGACCGGCGGCTCGTGGCGGCGGTCAGCTTCGGCGTGCAGGCGGCCACCAGCTTCGGGCTGCTCGCCTACGCGCTCTCCGGGGCGCAGGCCGTGTGGCCGGTCTACGGGCTGGTGATCCTCGTCGGCACCGGCCGCGCCTTCGCCAACCCGGCGCTGCAGGCGCTCCTGCCGACGCTGGTCTCCCGCGAGCTGTTCGGCGGCGCCATCGCCTGGAACGCCTCGCTCTGGCAGACCTCCTCCGTGCTGGGC
>NZ_LSIX01000025.1:0-924 GCF_001556475.1 Methylobacterium sp. CCH5-D2
ACAGGGTGAGGGGTATGACGTTCCCGAAAGAGGCGAGGGCCTGAACGCGCGTCGATGCCGAGCAATGTTCTGAAAGGTCATACCCCTCACCCCAACCCTCTCCCTATGGGAGAGGGGGCCGGTCGCGGCTCCGGCATGATCCGGGAGACGTCGCCCTGACGCCCGGCACGTCCTTCGAACGGGCGTTCCGAAGGCCTGATGACCGAACAGGTCTGCCGTGTGGATCATCGGGGTGCGGGAAATCTTCCGCTCGCTCGGGCCGGCCCCGTATTCGAGCGCCGGGCGTCCCGCAGATCCCAGTTGAAGCCGCATTTCGGCGACCGGGCGAGCGTTGCATTTCGAGATCGTTAACCACGTTTGGCCGTATCCCGGCCGCGAAAGCAGTCCGATCCTCTCCGGAACCCGATTTAACCGTCATCAATCTTTCCTGATCGCTCGCGGCGGCCCTCCCGGGAAACCCTTTTCTAACCGGACGCGCTCAGAGTTGCCCCAGCACCGGCACTTGTGCGGGCACAATCTGAGTATCGCCGATGGACGATCTGCTGCGTGAATTCCTGACCGAGAGCAGTGAGCATCTCGATACGGTCGATACCGAGCTGGTCCGGTTCGAGCAGGATCCGAACAACGAGACCATCCTGCGCAACATCTTTCGTCTGGTGCACACCATCAAGGGCACCTGCGGCTTCCTCGGCCTGCCCCGCCTGGAGGCGCTGGCGCACGCCGCCGAGACCCTGATGGGCCGCTTCCGCGACGGCATGCCGGTCAGCGGCGCCTCCGTCACCCTCATCCTCGCGACCCTCGACCGGCTCAAGGCGATCCTGGCCGATCTCGAGATCGCCGGCACCGAGCCCGCCGGCTCCGACGACGACCTGATCGAGGCGCTCGACCGCATGTCGGCCGGCGATCTCGAGATCGGCCAGGATC
>NZ_LSIX01000256.1:0-8329 GCF_001556475.1 Methylobacterium sp. CCH5-D2
CTGGGAGAGGGGGCGCGGCGCGGTTCACCGCACACGGCCGAACCCATCGACCGGAAACCGTATGAGGGGCTGCTGGGTATGGCACCGAGGAAGATGTCCGCCGCGGAGACGAAGGCCCGCGACCTGGGGCTGGCCCTGGCCCGCATCGCCGAGAGCGAGGGGACGCCGGCCGCCATCGGCGTCGATCGCCTGCGCCAGGCAAGTCCGCGCCTCACACCTCTCGCGGTGGGGCAGATGGTGCGCAAGCAGCGCGCACTCGTCGAGGCGACGCTCGCCGAGCGCGGCCTCGCGCTGATCGACTACGCCGACCAGGGGCCGGGCCGCGGCATGGAGTTCACGATCGAGCAGGCCGCGTGAGGCGAGCCCAGGCCGGAGCGGTCGCACCTTAAGCGGCGGCGGGAGGCGGGATGCATCGAGCGCCGGGATGCACGGCCCGTAAACCCTTTCCCGCAAGGCCGAGTACGCAGCGGCGCGGATTCGTATTGCACCCCGCGCGTCAGATCAGCACATGATGATGTCTGTATAGGGCCGGGCCTGAATTCATCTGCGGTTGCCGAAAATGCCTCGTTCGCTTCTGAAAGTTGCATTTATGACGCCGGCCGCCATCTTGGGCATCGGGATGATCCTGCTGCTCTGCGCCGGGGCGGCAGCCGCCGCTGTCGCGACGTTGCTGGCGCGGGCCGCTCGGCGGGCTCTGCTGCACGCCCGGCACACGGTGGCGCGGGATTATCCCGCCCGGATGGCGCGCAGGGACGAACCCGAAGAAAAGCCCGCCGCGGCGAGCCGGGCGGGCTGAGTGGGTCTCTCGAAAGGAATGCCGTGATTGGCCCGGATGCCTTAAGCATTCCGTATGCCAGTTCCATGACAGGCCCGACCGCGCCGTTCCTGGCTTCGGCCGCACGCCGGGCCCGCAATCGACCGGTCTAGCGCGTCGGGGCGGAGGTTCCCTTGCCGGCCGCTCCGGGCGTGGACCCTGCGCCCGCATCGTTGGCGCCCGTGCTGTTGGACGTACCGGACCGGCTGGCGTTGCCCGAGGTCGGTCCGCTGCCGGCGGCGCCCGGAGACGAACCGGAGCCGGCATCGCTGGCCCCCGTGCTGTTCATCGTGCCCGAGCGGGTCTGCCCGGAGCCCCCCTCTGCGGCATGGGCTGCGGCCCCGAGGGCCAGCGTGGCCGCAATGGCCAGGATCGTGGTTCGCATGTCGGGCTCCCTGGGTCTGTTGGTCTCAGCCAACCGGCCGCCGGTCCCGCCGTTCCGCGAAGGCGGACCCATGCCTGCCGAAAGGCCGCGCACGCGCGCAGGCTCGAGCGCTCTTGCGCCGAAGTGGACGCCGGTTCGGCGCAAGAGCGCGCGTCAGGACGAGAGGTTGGAGCCGTTCCCGATCGCGTTGCCACCGGGAACGGCTCTAGTGCAGCGTCTCGCTCCCGCCCTCGGGGCCCGGCACCGACGCGGCGACCAGCGCGTCCACCAGCGGAAACTCCAGCACCACGTCCTCGGCCTCGTCGGCCACGAACAGCACGGCCTTGAGCAAGTCGGGATCGCCGTCGGCGCCTTGGAGGAGTTGCAGGGCCAGCACCCGCGCGGCCTCGCGGGCGGCCTCCAAGTCCGCCAGCTCGCTGCCCTCGGGGTCCACCACCACGTCGTCGCCGATATGCGTGTGGAAGAAGTAGCGCGGCATCCGGACTCGGTCCTCGGTGCGTCAGGACGACGGGAGCAGGCGAAGCGCGAGGACGGCCAGCGCTGCCGTGCTCAACGTCGCCAGCCTGAGGGCCGACAGGGCGAGGCCGACCGGACCCGGGGCCGCCTGCCGGTTCTCGTTGGCCGCCCGGCGGCGCGGGCCGCGCGACCGGAAGTGAACCTCGGGCAGCCTGCGGCCGTAGCCCGCTTGCCTCGCCCCGCTTCCGCGGCCCGCACACATGGTCTGGCCCTCCGGCCCGCGGCGCCGAGCGAGCGCCACGACATAAAAGCGCGGCCGCCAGGAAGGCTCCCGCGGGCCGGCTCGTCCAGGCAAAGTATTCGGCAGAGCCGGACAGTTCCGCGGAACGGATCGGAAATCGCGTTGTAACGACTTGGCGCGCCGCCTTAGGCCGGCAGGGAGGGCGTGGCCGGGAGAGCGCGTGGTGATCCGTTTCGTCGCGGCCTGGGCCGCACTGACCGCCGTCTACTTCCTGCTCGCCGGCTCGTTCGAGGCGGCGGAACTGTGCGTGGGTCCCCTCTGCGCGGGGCTCGTCGCCGTCTGGAACCGCGGCCGGCCGCATTCCGGGCACAGGGCGCTGGCGCTGCGACCCGGATTACTGCGCCCCGCCCTGCGGGCGGTGGCCAGACTGCCCGGCGAGACGGCACGGATCGGTCGGCTGCTGTGGCGGAGCCTCGCGGCGCGCTATCCGCACGGGTCGATCGTGCAGGGCCCGGCGGCGGAGCTGACGCGCTTCCCGCTCTCCGATCCGGGGCCCGAGGCGGCGGGCGAGCGCGCCGTGGCGGTGCTCGCGGCCTCGCTCTCGCCGGGGCGCTACATCCTGCGCGTCGATCCGGTGCACGGGCGGGTGCAGAGCCACGCCTTCGCGGACCGGAGCCCCGCGCGAGGCGACCGGGGCGGCGCCCGGACCGGAGCACGGCGGCGCGCCCGATGACCGCCGCGCCGCTCCTGCCCTGGACCCTCGCCACGCTCGCCCTGCTGCCGGCGCTCGGCCTGGCGCTCGTCGCCGGCTGCCGCGGGCGGATCGGGCAGCGCTTCGCCGCGGTCCAGCTCGCCGGATCGCTCTGCGTGATCCTGCTCCTCTGCCTCAGCTTCGCCACCGACCAGCCCTCGACGATCGACCTCGCCCTCACGCTCACGGTCCTCACCCTGCCCGGCACCCTGCTCTTCGTGGTCTTCCTCGAGCGATGGCTGTGAGCGCCGACATCCTCGTGCCGCTGGCGCTGGCCCTGACCGTCGCGGCGGCGTGGCTCGCCTGCCTGTCGCTGCTGCGCCTGCGCCGCGCGCTCGACCGGCTCCACGCCGTCGCCTTCCTCAACGCCGCCGCAGCGCTCCCGATCAGCGCCGCCGCCTTCGCGACGGACGGCCTCTCGGTCCGCTCCGTGAAGGTGGTTCTCGTGATGCTGCTGACGCTCGGCTGGGGCGCCGCGCTCGCGCACGCCACCGGACGCGCCCTCCTGCTGCGCGACGGACCCGCCGCGTGAGCGTCGTCCTACCCCTGCTCTTCCTGCTCAGCGCCGCCTCCGGCACCCTGGTGGTGCTGGTCCGCGAGCCGCGCCGGCAGGTCTTCGCCCTCTCGGCCAACGGCCTCGTCCTCGCGCTGCTGTTCACGGGGCTCCAGGCCCCGGACGTGGCGCTCTCGGAGATCGCCGTGGGCACCGTCGCGGTGCCGCTGATCGTTCTGGTCGCCCTCGGCGCGGTGCGGACGGACCGGCCGGGCCAGGATGCCGGCTCCGGAGAGAACGTGTGAGCCCGCGCCTGCGCGTCCTCCTGCTCGGGCTCGCCGCCCTCGTGCTGGCGCCCTGCGCCCTCGCGGTCATCGCCGCGATGCCGGAATTCGGCACCGCCATCGCCCCCTACGGCGCCCGCATCAACGCGGTGGCGCCGGCCGAGCGCAACATCGCCAACATGGTCACGGCGATCAATTTCGACCTGCGCGGGCTCGACACCCTGGGCGAGGAATTCATGCTCCTGGCCGCGGTCACCGGCACCGTCGTGCTGCTGCGCGGCCGGCGGGGCGAGCGCGACGGCGACCGCGCGGCCCGGCTGCCGGGTCGCGCGGTCGTGCCGCGCAGCGAGGCCGTGATCCTCGCCTGCCGGATCGCCGGGCCTCTCACCGCGCTGTTCGGCCTCTACGTCACCGTCCATGCCAGCCTCACCCCGGGCGGCGGCTTCCAGGGCGGCGCGGTGCTGGCCTCGGCCTGCGTGCTGATCTACCTCGGCGAGGGGTATGCGGGCTGGCGCCGGGGCGTGCGCAGCGCCGTGCTGGACGCGATCGAGGGCGGGGGCGCGCTCCTCGTCGTGCTCTGCGGCCTCGGGCCGATGCTCGTCGGCGCGGCCTTCATGCAGAACGTGCTGCCGTTCGGCACCTTCGGGGCCCTGCTCTCGGGCGGCCTCGTCCTCGTGGCCAATCTCGGCGTCGCCGCCGCCGTGACCGCGGGCTTCAGCCAGCTCGTGCTCGAATTCCTGGAGGAGACGCGGGCCCCGCGCCCGGACGGCGCGGACGGGGGGGACGACGCGTGAGCCTGCTCCCCTACGCGACCGCCGCCTGGCTCCTCGGCATCGGCCTCTACGGCATCGTGACCAGCCGGAACTACATCCACCTCATCGGCTGCCTCGCGGTCTGCCAGTCCGCGACCTACGTGCTGCTCCTCGGCATCGGCTACCGCCGGGACGCCATCGCGCCGATCTTCTACGACCATCCGCCCGGCACCCCCGCGGTCGATCCGGTGATGCAGGCCCTGGTGCTCACCGACATCGTGGTCGGCGCGACCCTCACGGCGCTGCTGCTCGTGCTCGCCCTCCAGGTGTTCAAGCGCCGGGGCACCCTCGATCCCCAGAAGCTCAAGCCGATGCACCCGCCCAGCAACGCCGGAACCCGCGATGCCGGACCGCGCGAGGCCGGATTCGCGGGGGAAGCCCGGCCGGAGCCGCAGCCCTGATGCCGAACTGGCTCGTCCTCGCCACCGAGGCGCTGCCGGCGGCGGCGCTTCCGGCGGCGGCGCTTCCGCCGCTCCCGGTCGCCCTGCCGCTCCTCGTCTGCGCGCTCCTGCTCATCGGTTCGCGCGCGCTGCCGATCTGGCTGCCCGACCTCGTCGCCGTCCTCACGGCGCTCGCGGTCGCGGCGCTCTGCGCGACGATCGCGGGCCGGGCCTCGGCGGAGGGGCCCCTGGTGACGTGGTTCGGCGGCTGGACGCCGCGCGACGGCGCCGCCCTCGGCATCGGCTTCTCGGCCGATGCGGCGAGCGCCGGGATCGCGACCTTCGCGGCGCTCCTGTTCACCGCGACCCTCGTCTTCGCCTGGAACTTCTTCGACAGGACGCACGGACACTTCCAGATCCTGATGCTGCTGTTCCTCGCCGCGATGGTGGGGTTCTGCTTCACCCGCGACCTGTTCAACCTGTTCGTGTGGTTCGAGGTGATGAGCGTCACGGCCTTCGCGCTCACCGCCTACCGCCTCGACGACGCGGCGATCGCGGGCGCGATGACCTTCACGGTGACGAACAGCCTCGCGGGCATCCTGATGCTGGCCGGGATCGGGCTGCTCTACGCCCGGGCCGGCGCCCTCGACTTCGCCGACCTCGCCGCCGCGGTCGCACGGGCCGGGCACGACCCGGTCACGGCGGCCGCGTTCTGCCTCGTGGCGGCGGGCCTGATGATCAAGGCGGCGGTGGTGCCGTTCCAGTTCTGGCTCGCGGACGCGCACGCGGTCGCGTCGAGCCCGGTCTCGGTGATCTTCTCCGGCGCCATGGTGGCGATGGGGTTGTTCGGCCTGGCCAAGCTGGTCTGGGTCGTGTTCGGCGGCTCGGCGCAGATCCGTGACGCGGTCGGCGTGTTCATGATCGCGGGGGGCGCCGTCACGGCGCTGTTCGGCGGCTGGATGGCGCTGATCCAGCGTCACCTCAAGCGCCTGCTCGCCTTCTCGACGATCAGCCATGCGGGGATCATGCTGGTCGGGATCGGCGCGCTCTCGCAGGGTGCCACCGCCGGCCTCCTCCTCTACGTCGTCGGGCACGGCTTGGTGAAGGGCGCCCTGTTCATGGTCGCCGGCATCCTGCTCGCGCTGCGCAGCAGCGTCGACGAGATCGCCCTGCGGGGGCGGGGCCGCGGCCTCGCGGGGGCCGGCGCCGCCCTCGGCCTCGCGGGCCTGCTGCTCGGCGGCCTTCCGGTCGGCCTGCTCGATCTCGGGGCAAGGGCGCTCCACGGCGCCCTGGAGGCCGGGGGCCACCGCCTCGCGCTCGCGGCGAGCCTGCTCGGCACCGCGATGACCGGCGCGGCGGTGCTGCGCGCGGGCGCACGGATCTTCCTGGGCTGGGGCGGGCGTCCCGGAAACGAGGGGCGGGCACCGACCCTGGAGGAGCAGGAGCGCGGCAACCGGGCCTACTGGGTCATGTTCGTGCCCTGCGGCGCGCTGCTCGTCCTGGATCTCGCCGCGCCCACCGGAGCGCTCGTGGCGGCAGCGCCCGGCTGGACCCGGTCCTTCACGGGTCGGGCGGCGCTGCCGGGAGACGCCGGCGCCCTGGCCCTCGGCGCAGCCTGGATGCCGGCCGCGAGCGTCGGCCTCGCCCTCTTCCTCGCGGCGTTCGCCCTGTTCGGAGACCGCGTCGCACCCGCGGCGGCCGCCCACATCCGGCGGCTGCACGCCGGGCCGGCAGCCCTGCTGAACGCGTCGCACAGCGGGCTCGTCGGCGACGACGTCGTCTGGATCGTGCTCGGCCTCGCCGTCCTGGCCCTCGCCCTCGCCGTGGTGTGAAGCGGCGCGATGGAGACCGTCACCGTCGTCCTCGTGCTGCTCGTCGCCGTCGTCGTCAGCAGCTCGGCCGCGCGGATCACGCCCATCCCGCTCCCCGTCGTGCAGATCGGGCTCGGCGCCGCCCTGGCCCTGCTGCCGCTGCCAACGGTGAGCCTCGATCCGGAGACCTTCTTCCTGGTCTTCCTGCCGCCCCTGCTCTTCCTCGACGCCTGGCGAATCCCGAAGCGCGCCCTCGTGCGGGACGGCGGCGTGGTGCTCGCCCTCTCGATCGGGCTCGTCCTGTTCACCGTCGCCGGCATGGGCCTGTTCATCCACGCCCTGATCCCGGCGATGCCGCTGGCGGTCGCCGTGGCTCTCGCCGCCGTGCTCTCGCCGACCGATCCGGTCGCCGTCTCGGCGGTCGCCGCCCGCGTGGCGATCCCCCGGCGGCTGATGCACATCCTGGAGGGCGAGGCGCTCCTCAACGACGCGTCGGGTCTCGTCTGCCTGCGGTTCGCCGTGGCGGCGGCGCTCACCGGCAGCTTCTCGCCGCTCTCCGCCTCCGGAACCTTCCTGTGGCTCGTGGCCTGCGGGATCGGGATCGGGATCGCGGGCACGCTCCTCGTGACCGAGCTCCAGAGCCGGCTGATCCGCCGGCTCGGCGAGGATCCGGGCACGCAGACCCTGTTCAGCCTGCTGATCCCGTTCTGCGCCTACGCGCTCGCCGAGCGGGTCGGCGCCTCGGGCATCCTGGCGGCGGTCGCCGCGGGCGGGACGATGAACCTCGTCGAGAACCGCGGCCGCGCCCTGGCGCTGACCCGGCTGCGCCGCACGGCCGTCTGGGACACGGTGCAGCTGGCCGCCAACGGCGCCATCTTCGTGCTCCTGGGCGAGCAGTTGCCCGGGATCCTCGCCGACGCGATGCGGGCGACCGGCGGGTCGGGATGGGGCGCGGGCGCGCTGCTGTCCGGCTACGTGGCGGCGATCACGCTCGGCCTGATGGTGCTGCGCTTCGCGTGGTCGTTCGTCACCCTGCGGTTCGGCCTCACGGGCGGCGGCGCGGCCGGCGGCGTCACCTGGCACCTCGTCCTCGTGACCACGCTCTCGGGCGTGCGGGGCGCCGTGACGCTGGCAGGCATCCTCGGGCTGCCGCTCGCGCTGCCGGACGGCGCCCCCTTTCCGGCCCGGACCCTGGCGATCTGCATCGCGGTGGGCGTGATCCTGCTCTCCCTCGCGATCGCCAGCGCGCTGCTGCCGCTCCTGCTGCCCCATCTCCAGCTGCCGCCCGAGCCGGAGGGACATGCCGAGGAGGACGCCGTCCGCGAGGCGGCCGCGAAGGCGGCCCGCCGGGTGATCGAGCGCCTGCAGGCGGAACTGGAGAAGGACCGGGGCGATGCCGACATCATCGCCGAGGCCGCCGCCGCGGTGCTGCAGCGCTACGACCGGCGCCCGTACCGCTCGGTCGGCAGCGACCAGGCGGACAAGCGCGGGCGCGAGCGCGCGGCGATCGAGCAGCGCCTGCGGGTCGCGGGCCTGCGGGCCGAGCGCCACGCCCTGTTCGGCCTGAGCCGCAGGCGCCGCATCGGCGACGGGCTCCTGCGACGGCTCGTCCGGGAGATCGACCTCGCGGAAGCGCGCAACCACACCGACACGTGAGCGGCGGCGCAGGGCGGCCCGGATCCTCGACCGCGGCGATCAGGTCCCCCCATACGCCGCGAAACCGATCGCTCCGGAACGAACATGAGGCTCGATGGCGGCTATCGGTCGGTCCTATCGCCTATCACCCCGATACCAATCGACGGGCGCGGTACGGTGATACGGTGTCGGGTCGACGGGTTCGGTTCGACGCATCGTCTCAGGACGAAGCGCGGGTCCCCTCTCCCATAGGGAGAGGTCTGCTTT
>NZ_LSIX01000257.1:0-35690 GCF_001556475.1 Methylobacterium sp. CCH5-D2
CTCCTGCTCGGCGCGCGTCCCGAGCTCCTCGACCTCGCCGTCGTGCTCGCGCCCGACGAGCCGCTGCGCACGGCGCGGCGCGCCTTCTTCGCCGGCATGGCGGCGCTCGCCGACGCGGTGGGGATCTTCGGGCCGCCGGAGATCCCCGTGCGGATCGTCTGGCCCGGCACCCTGACGTTCAACGGAGCGCGTCTGGGCGGCGGCCAGCTCGGCTGGCCGGACGACTGCGCCGAGGATGCGGTGCCGGACTGGCTCGTCTTCTCCGCCACCCTCATCGCCTCCAAGGCCGCCGCCGGCGATCCCGGCCTGACCCCGGACTCGACCGCCCTGGAGGAGGAGGGCTTCCCGCCGGACCTGCACGGCCCGTTCGCGGAGAGCTTCGCGCGCCACCTCACCAAGACGTTTGAGGTCTGGCGCGAGGACGGCTTCGGGCGCGTCGCGGCCCGCTACGGGGCCCGGCTCTCCGGCGCGGACGCGGCGCTCGACGGCGCGGCCGCGCGGCTGACCTATCCGGACGGGCGGACCGAGCCGGTCGCCCTGGCTGCGGCCCTCGCGACGGCCGCCTGGCGCGACCCCGAGACCGGAGACGTTCGCCTGTGAGCCTGAAGCTTCCCCGGACCCTGCGGCTCGACCCCTCCGACACTTTCGTCTTCGCGCAGGCCGCCGAACCCGGCGAATGGGCGGTGACGGGCTCGTTCCTGTTCCTCGACAGCGACGTGGCCGCGCTCTCCGGCAAGGCCCGGGCCGCCTTCCGGTCCGGCTTCGTCGGCGTCGGCTCGCTGGGCTTCTCCACCCTCGTCGTAGTGAGCGAGGCGAGCGAGGCCGAGCGGGCGGCGGCGGTCGAGGCCCTGGCCGAGCAGATCCACGCGCGTCTCGGCGCGCCGGACCGCGAGGCGGCCCGCGAAGCGGCGCGCGAGGAGATCGACGTGGCCGCCTCGCTGTGCAATCTGCCGGTCGGCAGCGTGGTGGCGATGCACCGGACCGCGGAGGGCGGCGAGATCCGCGAGGAGTTCCGCACCCTTTCCCAGCGCCCGGGCGCGGACCGGCTGCACGGGCGCGCCTTCCACTTCGTCGAGACCGACGAGGACGAATCTTCGGACGCGCCGGAGGAGCAGGCGGACCTCGTCGGCCTGTTGCGCGGAACGCCGACGGGACGCTGAGGATCATGACCGAATTCTGGGTCTCGAGCGGCCATCATCTCACCCAGCGCGATGCGGGCGGCGGTCTCGCGGTGACCGACGAGCTGATCCTCGCCTACCTGGCGCGGCCCGAGCTGGTCCCGCCCGAGGAGGCCTGCGCGGCCGAGCGGGCGCTCTACGCGAGCCTGACGGCCGCGCCGCGCCGCCCGGTCGCCGCGCGCGAGATCGCGGCGCTCGCCGACGCGGACGCCCGGGAGAACTGGGAGGTCATCCTCGCCTTCCGGGACCGCCTGCTGGGCGCGCGCTCGGTCGAGGCCGCCTACCTGTCGCTGGTGCGCGGCAACCTGCAGGGCGTGCCGTCGCTCTTCCTGAACCAGCTCGTCCACCTGATCCTGCGCAACGCGCTGGACGGCTGCGACGACCCCTTCGTGCTCCGGGCGGCCGAGCTGTTCTTCCGGCCCCAGCGGGTGAGCTTCCACGAGGGCCGCGTGCTGCTGGCCGACGCCGAGGTCATCGCCGCGCGCGAGGGGAGCGCGCCGCTCTCGCCCCTCGTGGCGATGCTCGGGCAGGAGGCGGCCACCGAACTCGACGTGCTGACCGAGGCCAACGCCTGGACCTACTGGAGCCGGTCCGACGCCTTCACCATGGCGCTCGACCTCGGCTCCGATCCGCGCAGCCGGGCCGGGCTGGCGCGGGTGATCGAGGTCTTCGTGCAGCACCTGCTGAACGCCGCGGTGCGGGTGAGCCCGCTCGACCGGCTGGAGGATTCCGACTGGCGCTGGTTCGTCGGGCTCGATGCCGAGGGAACCCGCATCGGCAACGCGCTCTGGCGCGGCGAGACGCTCGACGCGGCCGCCCAGGCGCGGATGCTCGTGGCTTTCAGCCTCGTCTTCGACGATCCGGCGCAGGTGGAGCCCGCGGTCGGCGCGCGGCCGGTCTACCTGCTGCTCGCATCGCCTCAGGACAGGACCCTGCAGGTGAAGCCCCACAATCTCATCGTCGGGCTGCCCCTGGCCGCCGGCCGGGAGGCGGGCTGACGGCAAGTCGGCTGACAGTAAGTCGGCTGACGGCAGGTCGGCGCAGGGCACCGCGTCGTCCCGATCCCGGATCGCCTCCCCGTCGCTCCGGGTCTTCCGCAGGTATCCGGGACGTCGGGCCGAGCAATCCCGCATCGGTGATCCCACATCATCCACGCGTCACCATCGAGGTCTCCGCAATGCCCGAGGATCGATTCGAGGTCGGCATCATCGTGGCGCGGCGGCGCCTGAAGGGCCCCTGGGCCGACCACGCCTGGCTGCCGGTGGAGGCCCTGCCGGCGGCGGCGGTCGCCGCGCCCGGCACCAAGCTCTCCGAGACCGAGAACGAGGCGCGGTTCTACGCCGGCTCCTACGAGGTCGCGCTGCACCCGGCCGAGACCGCACATTACCGCGACAACCTCGTCTCCGGTCGGCCGGCCCTGTGGGTGGCCCTCCGCGGCACGGGCGAGGAGGCCTACGCGGTGGCCGGCGTCACGGCCGATCCGTACGAGGGCGAATCGATGGCGGAGGGCATCGGCGAGATCGTCGAGGCGGTGCCGATGCCGCCTGAGGTGCAGGCGAAGCTGCTCGCCTTCTACGAGGCCTTCCACGTCGAGCGCAGGTTCGAGAAGCGCAAGCGCGACCGCGCCGACCCCGAGGCGCTCGCCCACCGCGTTCCCGCCGCGCGCGGGAGATCCGGGAGATCCCAATGAGCGACGGCTTCCTCAGCCGCTGGACGCGCCGGAAGCAGGCGGTCCGCGCCGCCGAGCAGGCGGAGCGCGTTGCCCCCGCCGAGGCCACCGCGAACACCGGCGCAGACGCCAGCGCAGACACCCGCGCGAACCCCGGCGCGAACCCCGGCGCGGGGGAGCCGGCGGCGTCCGAGGACGCGCGGGCCGCCGCAGCCGCGCCCGCGTCGTCCGATCCGCCGGAGAGCGACGCCCCGCTTCCGGAGCTCCCCGACCCCGGCACGCTGACGCGCGACAGCGACCTCGCCCCGTTCCTGCGGGCCGGCGTGCCGACGGTCCTGCGGAACGCCGCGCTCAGGCGAATGTGGTCGATCGATCCGGCCATCCGCGACTTCGTCAGCGAGGCGCGGGAATATGCCTACGACTGGAACAGTCCGGGCGGCGTGCCCGGCCTGGGTCCCCTCCTGCCGAGCGACGACGTCGAGGCGATGCTGCGCAGGATCGTGGGCGTGCGCCCACTGGAAGCCGGGACGCCCGACGGATCCCGGTCCGCGGCCGCGGAGGAAGCCGAAACCCCGGATGCCGCGCCGCCGAATGCGGCGCTCCAGAGCGCC
The DNA here is from genome assembly GCF_001556475.1 of Methylobacterium sp. CCH5-D2. NCBI lineage: Bacteria > Pseudomonadati > Pseudomonadota > Alphaproteobacteria > Hyphomicrobiales > Methylobacteriaceae > Methylobacterium > Methylobacterium sp. CCH5-D2. The sequence continues at coordinate 3,459 of NZ_LSIX01000257.1, forward strand.
GAGCCTCAGGTGGCCGATGTCCGCGATGCGCCCGTCGCGCCGGACCCGGAACACGCGGCCGGGATCGAGCCCGCCGCCCTGCCGGATCGAGCGCCCGCCCTCGTGGGAGCAGCCCTCGCGCACCCGGCGCGCGAGACCGTGCCCGCGGCCGTGCAGCCCACGCCGGAGACCGCGGCGATGGCGGGACCGCGGCTGCGACGACACGGCGGCGCGAGGCCGGCCTGAGAATATCAAATTCCAGTTGCGAGCGATCGAAATGCTTTTTAAGACCAGTCTAAAGTACCGCTCCTGAGGCGGGCTCGGGGAGGCCGATGGGTTCGGTAGCGTCTGCGTTGGAAGGTCCGGCCGGTGGCGCGTCGGCGACGGCCGAGCGCGTCGATGAGATCGACCTGCTGCGCGCCGAGCACTACGATCTGCTCGCGGTCCTGCTGGGCCGGGCGCCGGCGCAGCCGCTTCTCGACGGGCTCGCCGCGCTTCGTCCGGGGGAGGGTGCGCTCGGTGCCGCCACCGCGGAGCTGCGCCGCGTCGCGGCCGAGACCGATGCCGGGGCCGTCGAGCGCGAGTTCTTCGAGCTCTTCATCGGGGTCGGGCGGGGCGAACTCCTGCCCTACGCCTCCTACTATCTCACCGGCTTTCTCAACGAGCGCCCGCTGGCGCGGGTGCGCGAGGACCTCGCCGCCCTCGGGCTGGCCCGGGTCGAGGGAATGAGCGAGCCCGAGGATCACCTCGCCTTCCTGCTGGAGATCATGGCGGGGCTCGCGGCCGGGCGGTTCGGCGCGGAGGAGGGGGCGCAGCGGCGCTTCTTCGACCGGCATCTGGCGCCCTGGGCACCGCGCCTGTTCGCGGACCTCGAACAGGCCAAGGCCGCCCGCTTCTACCGCGCGGTGGGCGGGCTCGGCCGCGTCTTCCTGGACGTGGAGGCGGAAGCCTTCCGGATGGAGACCTGACGACCGCACCGGGCCCCGGGCCCGGTACGAATGGAATCGCGGCGCGTTGTCCCGATGGGCAAGCGCCACTCTAGGAGATGGATCGATGCGACAGGATCCGAAGACACTCGGTCGTCGCCAGTTCTTCCGGGCGCTGGGCGGCAGCACCGTGGCGGCGGCCGCCGCGGTCGCCTCGCCGATGGGCGCGACGGAGGCGCAGGCCTACGATCCCGGCAACGCCGAGACCAAGGCGCGCTACCGGGAGAGCGACCACGTCAAGGCGTTCTACCGGACCAACGGCTACGAGACGCTCCTGAAGAACCCCGACCCCGCTCCGGGCACGAAGTGAGTCTGCCATGCTGACGAAGCGCAAGAGCGGCGAGACGAGCCGCAGCAAGCACCAGGCGGTCGCGGCGGGCCTCGCCTCCGGCGTGCTCGACCGGCGCAGCTTCCTGCGCCGGTCCGGCCTGACGGCCGGAGCGCTGGCCGCCGCCGGCACGATCCAGCTCGGCGCGGTGCGCCGGGCCGAGGCCGCCGGCTCCTCCGCGGTCGGCCCCGACACGGTGGTCAAGAAGAACATCTGCACCCACTGCTCGGTGGGCTGCACGGTGACGGCCGAGGTCGTGAACGGCGTCTGGGTCGGCCAGGAGCCGTCCTGGGCGAGCCCGATCAACCGCGGCACGCACTGCGCCAAGGGCGCGGCCATCCGCGAACTGGTCTCCTCCGACCGCCGCCTCAAATACCCGATGAAGCTCGAGGGCGGGCAGTGGAAGCGGGTCTCCTGGGACCAGGCGATCGACGAGATCGGGACCAAGCTCCAGGCGATCCGCGAGAAGAACGGCGCCGACTCGGTCTACTGGCTGGGCTCGGCCAAGTTCACCAACGAGGCCGCCTACCTGATGCGCAAGTTCGGCGCCTTCTGGGGCACGAATTCGGTCGATCACCAGGCCCGCATCTGCCACTCGACCACGGTGGCGGGCGTGGCCAACACCTGGGGCTACGGCGCCCAGACGAACTCGTACAACGACATCCGCAACGCCAAGACGATGATCATCCTGGGCGGCAACCCCGCCGAGGCGCACCCGGTCTCGCTGCAGCACGTGCTGTCCGGCAAGGAGATCAACCGCGCCAACATGATCGTCATCGATCCGCGCTTTACCCGGACGGCGGCGCACGCCACCGAGTACGTGCGCATCCGCTCCGGCACCGACATCCCGGTGGTCTGGGGCATCCTCTGGCACATCTTCCAGAACGGCTGGGAGGACAAGGACTTCATCGCCAAGCGCGTCTACGCGATGGACGACGTGCGCAAGGAAGTCGCCAAGTGGACGCCCGACGAGGTCGAGCGCGTCTCGGGCGTGCCGGGCGAGCAGCTGCGGCGCGTGGCGGAGAAGTTCGCCAAGGAGAAGCCCGCCACGCTGATCTGGTGCATGGGCGCGACCCAGCACACGGTCGGCACCGCCAACGTGCGCGCGCTCTGCATCCTGTGCCTGGCCACCGGCAACGTCGGCAAGCCGGGCACGGGCGCCAACATCTTCCGCGGCCACACCAACGTGCAGGGCGCGACCGACCTCGGCCTCGATGTCACGACGCTGCCGCTCTACTACGGCCTCGTCGAGGGCGGCTGGCGGCACTGGGCCCGCGTCTGGGACGTTCCCTACGAGTGGCTGCAGTCGCGCTTCGACGAGGTTCCCGCTGCCGCAGGTCGTAAGGCCCGGACGCGCAAGGAGAACATGGAGGCGCCCGGCATCACCTCCACGCGCTGGTTCGACGCCGTCAACCTCCCCCCGGAGCAGATCGACCAGCGTAGCCCGCTCAAAGCCTTCATGATCTTCGGTCACGGCGGCAACACCGTCACCCGGCTGCCCGAGGCCATCGAGGGCATGAACAAGCTCGAACTGATGGTGGTGGCCGATCCCCATCCGACCACCTTCGCGGCGCTCGACGCCCGGCAGGACAACACCTACCTGCTGCCGATCTGCACCTCGCTGGAGATGGAGGGCTCGCGCACGGCCTCGAACCGCTCGATCCAGTGGGGCGAGCAGATCGTGCAGCCGGCCTTCGAGTCGAAGAACGACTACGAGGTGCTGTACCTGCTGGCGAAGAAGCTCGGCTTCGCCGACACACTGTTCAAGAACATCAAGGTCGAGAACAACATCCCCTCGGCCGAGGATCTCCTGCGTGAGATCAACCGCGGCGGCTGGTCGACGGGCTATTGCGGGCAGAGCCCCGAGCGTCTGAAGGCGCACATGCGCAATCAGCACAAGTTCGACCTCGTGACGCTGCGCGCGCCCAAGGACGATCCGGAGGTCGGCGGCGATTATTACGGCCTGCCGTGGCCGTGCTGGGGCAAGCCGGAGCTGCGCCATCCCGGCTCGGCCATCCTTTACAACACCGAGATGCACGTGAAGGAGGGCGGCGGCACCTTCCGGGCCCGCTTCGGTACCGAGCGCAACGGGGCGACCTTGCTCGCCGAGGACTCGTTCTCGAAGGGCTCGGACCTCACCGACGGCTATCCCGAGCTCACCTTCGGGGTGTTCAAAAAGCTAGGCTGGGACAAGGACCTTACGGCCGACGAGCTCGCCACGATCCTGAAGATCGGCGGCGACAAGCCCGACACCGTGAGCTGGGCGACCGATCTGTCCGGCGGCATCCAGCGCGTCTGCCTGGAGCACGGCGTCTCGCCCTTCGGCAACGGCAAGGCGCGGGCCAATGCCTGGAACCTGCCGGACCCGGTGCCGGTCCACCGCGAGCCGATCTACTCCCCGAGGCCGGATCTCGTGGCCAAGTACCCGACCCGGCCGGACGAGCGGCAGCTGCGCGTGCCCAATATCGGCTTCTCGGTGCAGAAGGCTGCGGTCGATCGGAACGTCGCCAAGGACTTCCCTATCATCCTAACCTCGGGCCGGCTCGTCGAGTACGAGGGCGGCGGCGAGGAGACCCGCTCGAATCCGTGGCTCGCCGAGCTGCAGCAGGACATGTTCGTCGAGATCAACACGGGCGACGCGAGCGAGCGCGGCATCAAGGACGGCCAGTGGGTCTGGGTCTCGGGCCCGGAGAACAGTGCCAGGACCAAGGTGAAGGCACTCGTCACCGACCGCGTCGGCCGGGGTGTCGCCTTCATGCCCTTCCACTTCTCCGGCTGGTACCAGGGCAAGGACATGCGCGACTACTACCCGAAGGGTACCGACCCAGTCGTGCTCGGCGAGAGCGTCAACACCGTGACCACCTACGGCTTCGATCCTGTGACGGGCATGCAGGAAACGAAGTGCACCCTGTGCCAGATCGCAGCGGCCTGAGAGGAGCGACCCGACCATGGCCCGCATGAAGTTCCTCTGCGACGCGGATCGCTGCATCGAGTGCAACGCCTGCGTCACGGCCTGCAAGAACGAGCACGAGGTGCCCTGGGGCATCAACCGGCGCCGCGTCGTCACCCTGAACGACGGCAAGCCCGGCGAGCGCTCTGTCTCGATGGCCTGCATGCACTGCACCGACGCGCCCTGCGCGGCCGTGTGCCCGGTGAACTGCTTCTACACCACGGCCGACGCCGTGGTGCTGCACTCCAAGGATATCTGCATCGGCTGCGGATACTGCTTCTACGCCTGCCCGTTCGGCGCGCCGCAATATCCGCGCGTCGGCAACTTCGGCTCGCGCGGCAAGATGGACAAGTGCACCTACTGCTCCGGCGGCCCCGAGCCCGACTTCTCGACGGCCGAGTACGAGAAGTACGGCTCGAACCGGCTCGCCGAGGGCAAGCTGCCGCTCTGCGCCGAGATGTGCTCGACCAAAGCGCTGCTCGCGGGCGACGGTGCGATGATCGCCGAGATCTACAAGCAGCGGGTGATCAAGCGCGGCTACGGCTCCGGCGCCTGGGGCTGGAAGACGGCCTACCGCGAGACCATCGCGATCTGACGAGACCGGCGCCGCGCAGGCCGCGGCGCTCTTTGACCCTCGACCCGAAAGGTACGCCGATGCGGCGGGCATTGACGCTTCTCAGCACGCTCCTCGTGGCCGGTACGCTCTGGGCCGCCCCGGGCGCGGTGGCGCCGGTCCAGGCGCAGAACCCGATCCAGGCCGACGGCCAGAACCCGATGGGCGCCCGGCCCACCGCCGACTCGGTCAACGAGGAGTTCCTGTTCAAGCAGGCCCCGAAGATCACCGGCCGGATCAGCATTCCCGACCAGAAGGCCGCCAACCTGATCCAACCGCAGGGGCGCGAGTACCAGATGTTCCGTGAGGGCTGGCTGCCCTGGATCGGGGCGCTCGCGATCCTCGGCATGCTTGGGCTCCTCGCCCTATTCTTTCTCTGGCGCGGCCGGATCATCACCGAGCACAGTCAGGAATCGGGCCGGAAGATCCTGCGCTTCAACGCCTTCGAGCGCTTCACGCACTGGATGACGGCCGTGTGCTTCATCATCCTGTCCCTGTCGGGGCTGAACTACATCTTCGGTAAGCGCCTTTTGATGCCGCTGATCGGCCCCGACGCGTTCGGGGCGCTGGCGCAATGGGCCAAGTACAGCCACGTCTATCTGGCATGGCCCTTCATGTTCGGCGTGGCGATGATGTTCGTGGTCTGGATCCGCGACAACATACCCAACCGGATCGACTGGGAATGGATCAAGGCCGGCGGCGGCATCATCGGCAGCGGACACCCGCACGCGCACCGCTTCAACGCCGGCCAGAAGGGTGTGTTCTGGATGGTCGCGGGCTTCGGCGCGGCCATGAGCGTCACCGGCCTGATGATGCTGTTCCCCTTCGCGCTCGTCGACATCAACGGGATGCAGGTGATGCAGGTGATCCACTCGCTGATCGGCATCGCGTTCATCGCCGGCATCCTGGCCCACATCTACATCGGCACGCTCGGGATGAAGGGCGCCTACGACGCGATGGGCAGCGGCGAGGTCGATCTCGCCTGGGCACGCGCGCACCACGACCTCTGGGTCGAGCAGGAGCAGGCGCGCACGGCGAGCGGCCCGCAGCTCCGCGGCCGGCCCGCGCCGGCCGAGTGATCGCCGCGCGCCGCACCGCAACCTGGGGCCCTCGCCCCGACCAGGATCTGCAACGATGAAAGCCTTTATCGCCGCCGTGGTCGCCGCGATCCTGTTGGGGGTCGCGGCCATGCTGGCGCTCACCAGCAACCAGAAATTCGCCTACCAGGCCTTTGCGACCTCCGGCGCGCGGGTCTCCGAGCCGGGCACCAACCTCGTCGGACCCCGCTGGAACGGTGACCCGGCCCCGGACGAGTTCGCCGGCGAGCCCCACGGCAAGGCCGAGGGCGCCGCGTCCCATCCGAAGCGGTCCTGACGTCCGCGCGTCTCCGCCAGCCGGGGTTGGCCGGGACCGATACCTCATAGGAGAGCCCGTCCGATGAAGACGCCCGTGACCGAATTGCTGCTGGCCGCGAGCCTCGCGAGCACGCTCCTGGCTGGCGCCGCCATCGCGCAGGACAGTGGAGCTGTGCCGGCCGCGACCGCTCCGGCCGCGCCCGGCCGCCCGGCCGACCTCTGCCAGGAACTGCTCGCCTTCGTGAAGCAGCCCGAGCCGGCCAAGCAGGCGGCCGCGACCCCGCCCCAGCAGGCGACGGCGGTCTCGAACCCCTCCGGCCAGAGCCAGGGCACGCCGTCGGCAGCCGGCGGCGCCGTGCAGCAGAACTCGGGGCTCAGCGGCCCGACCAAGAACGAGGCGCCGGCACCGGCGACGACCGATCGCAAGGCCGCGCTGGCGCAAGCCAACGCGGCCGCCAAGAACCCGCCGGCTCCGGGCGCCGCGGCACCGACCCCGCAGGCGCAGGCGGCGACGGTGGCGCGGATCGAGGCCGCGGCGGCGGCCGGGGACCAACCGGGATGCCGGGCGGCCGCGCGGGAGATGCGCGTGGGCGGCGTCGTGCTCCCGCCGCCGCTCCTGGCGCTGGCGGCGCTCGACCCGAAGTTCTTCGCCCGATAACGGGTGCCCATCCGGACCGGACGGTCGGGCGATGCCCGGGCGGAACCGGGCTTGCGGGGCGGAACGGGCCGGGGGGGGTGGCGTCAGTTGACCCCTCGGCCTCGACCAGCGCCGACGCGGCGCGCGATCACGCGCCCGACTTCCAGCAGGAACATGTCGACGAGGAGCCGGAGCGATGCGCTGCCGTCCTCCTCGACCGCCTCGCGGGCGGCGAGCGCGTGGCGGGCCGCCCGCTCAAGCGGCGAAAGGGCGGCGCCTTCCGGGGCTTCGAAACGGTCCGGCGCATGTCGGGCCGTGATATCGATCAGAACGCCGTGGCCGTGGGCCGGGACGCCGGGTTGGGCCCCGTAGATCCGGCCGTGACTCAGGAGCCAGCGGACGCCATCGGGCGTCCGCACGCGGTACTCCAAGCTGACTGGGCCGCTCTGATGGGCGTTCCGGCCGAGCGCCGCCCGCACGGCCGCGCGGTCGGCGTCGAGGACGTGGCGAACCAGCGCGTCCGCCGGCAGGTCGATGTCGGCGAGATCCTGGGCGCCCGCCAGGAGTTCGGCGGCGTCTCGATCAAGGACGTGACGGTCGCCGCCCCGCCACATCCAGGTCCCGACGAGACCGGCACTGCCGGCTCGAAGCGCCAGCGCCCCGAGCGTTCCGGCGGCATGATCCTGCATCTGCACGCTCCCCCCGACGCAAGACCGGACTACGCCAGCGCGATGCCGATCAACTTGCCGTCATATCCCGAATTTCACGCGCCATCGCGAAGCGGTCTGCGTATTAGATCCGTCTTGTCCGACCAGGTCGTCCACGCGATGTCTCGCCGGACCGGGCTTAGCCGACGCAGAACGTAGCGAGGGTTGCACGTGATCGAGACAGATGACCCGCGCTCGTCCGACACCTCCACCGCGTCTAGGTTCCGCGACGGACGGGACGGCTGTCCCCCGATGCCGGCTGCGGCGCAGCGCACGCTGGACGATGTGGCCGAGGCCCTCGGGCTTGCGACCGACCTCCTCGGCCGGATCGATCAGCGCGGGCCGGACCGGGATGTCGCGGCAGCGAGCCTGATGGAGGCCTCCGCCCTTCTGCAGGCCTTCATCCGGATCGAGGATCCGGAAACGCGCCAGCGCTGCCTGGCCTTCGTGCAGGCCGCATCCGCGCAGGTGCGGGGCCGCGGCTGAGACGACGCCCGGAACGCGGGTCATCGTGCGGGATGCCAGCGGTAACGCGGCGCGGCCGTCCGGTCCGCGGGCTCGCGGCGCGCGGGCCGGAGGTAGACCAGCAGTGCCGTGCCGGCAGTGAGCGCACTCGCGCCCACAGGAGCCGCCGCGACGGCCAGGACGGGTCCGCACGGCCCCCAGAGGGCCGCGGTGGTCAGGAGGCCGCCGACCCAGGCGGTGAACGCGTAGAGCAGCACCATCGAAGCCTCTCACGCAAGCATCTTGAGTTGCATGAGAACAATGGCGCGGCCCGCCCGAAGAGAAGCGGCGTTTCTGGAAATCTGTTTCCCGCTCGCGCTCTACGGCCTCGTCCAGGTCGCTCCGGGCCAGGATCGGCGATGGATCGGCCGCGGTCCGAACGGCTGTTCTGAAGTCGGGCGGCGGGAACGGACCGCATACCACAAAGCTTTGCGGAAAACATTGAGCAACGTACGCCCAGGTTGGCTGGCATACTCAATACTTCGTAGTCAGACCTCCGCGTTTACCAAGTTTTCGCCGAGATCAGCTTCGCATGTCGATTTCAACTTGAACGCGAGGCCGGCCTGTCTACCTCTGGTTGCGGGATGCCGTAAGGCGGGACACGTCCGCCCGGCCGAGGCACGGGAGTGAGCCGGCGAACGATGCCACATCCTCAGGTTCTGCGAGACCTCGCCCTCTTCGTCGAGGTCGCAAAACGGCTCAGCTTCAGCCAGGCCGCCGCCGCGCTGGACATGCCGGTCTCGTCGCTCTCGCGCCGCATCACCCAGTTCGAGGCCGCGATCGGCCTGCGGCTCCTCGACCGGACCACGCGCAAGATCGCACTGACGGCCTATGGCGAGGCCTATCTTGCCCAGGCGACGCAGGTGGTCGAGGAGGCCCAGCGCAGCTTCGACGAACTCGTCGCCCAGGCCAGGGGTCCGAGCGGGCTCCTCAAGGTGGCCGTCCCGACGGATCACTGGGTGGTGCGGCACCTGTCCGAGATCGTCTCCGCCTTCGCCCGCCAGCACGAGCACATCCACGTTCACCTCGACCTGCGCGCGAGCCAGGTGGATCTCGTCCAGGAGAATTACGACCTTGCGATCGTCGGCGAGACGCCGCGCGAGGCCTCCCTCATCGTGCGCAAGATCAGCGTCATCGAGAACGGATTGTTCGCCGCGCCATCCTATCTGGCGGCACACGGGCGTCCCACGCATCCGAGCGAGCTGTCCGGCCACGAGGTCCTGCTGTCGACCGCGGCCGAGGCCGCGACATGGCAGTTCCAGCGCGGCGGCGAGACCGTTTCGGCGACGGTTCGCGGGCGCCTCTCCTGCAACAGCCTCAGCTTCGCCCGGCGTCTCGCGATCACGGGGCGCGGCATCGCTGCGGTGAGCGTGGTCAACGTCGAGCGCGACCTCGACAAGGGGCGCCTGGAGCCCGTCCTGGCGGATTGGGCGATCCCGCCGACTAGCATCTACGCGGTGACGACGTCGCGCCTCATACCGGCCAAGGTGCGGCACTTCATCGATTTCCTGGCGCTGCACCTGGGCCGGACCTTCTCGGAGGTGCCCCGCCTCGCGGACAGGATCGCGCACGGGGGGAACGATGCCGCAATCGGCGAGCCGGGGCCGGTCGCCGAGGCGTGCTGGCGTCCGTCCGATCGACCCTATCGGCTGCACCGCGCCGCCGCGTGGGCGCCCCCTTCCGGGAACGATTGACCGCGCCGCCGGCCGCGCGGCCGGACCCGGCACGCGGCGTCAGGTCGCCCGCAGGGCCGCCTTCACCTTGGCGGGCGTGAACGGGACCGAGCGCAGGCGGGCCCCCGTCGCGTCGAAGATCGCGTTCGAGATCGCCGCAGGCACGATGGCCGCGGAGGGCTCCCCCGCGCCCCAGGGCTTCTCGGTCGGCCGGTCGATCAGGGCCGTCACCACCTCGGGCACGTCCGGGAAGGTGATGATTGGGTAGCTCGCCCAGTCGAGGCTCGTCACGCCACCCCGGTCGAAGGTCACCTCCTCCATGAGCACCCGGCTGACTGTCTGGATGACGTTGCCGTCGAGCTGGTTGCGCACGCCGTCCGGGTTGATGATCTGCCCGCAATCCTGTGCCACGAAGAAGCGCGGCACCCGGATGCGCCCGGTCCTACGATCGACCTCAACCTCGGCCACCCCCGCCACGTAGGTGCGGTTCAGTTCGTACTTCACGTAGGACAGGCCGCGCCCGCGCAGCACGTCCCCGGACATGTCCGCCGCCGGCGAGGGGCGGGCCTGCCACCCGGCGATCTCGGCGACGCGCTCCAGCACCGCGATCCCGCGCGGGTCTTTCAACGCGCGCAGCCGGTATTCCAGCGGGTCCGCGCCCGCCGCCGCCGCGCACTCGTCGAGGAAGGCCTCGTTGGCGTAGGTGTTCTGCATCCGCCCCGGGGTCCGGATCCAGGAAGGCCGGAACGGCGTCGAGGCGAGGCGGTGGCAGACGGTCCGCACGTTCGGAAAGGCGTAGGGGAGCGCCGAGTTCTGGATGACGTTGCCCGGCGCCATCGCGGTCTCGTGCGGCAGGCCGGCGAGGTCGGCGGCCACGAGCGGCACGTTGCCGGCCGCGCCCTCCGGCACGTGGAACTGCGAGGACCACGCGGCGACGTTGCCGTCCGCGTCGAGTCCGGCCTTCAGGTCGATCAGAGTCGGCGGACCCTTCGGGTCCCAGCCGTGCTCGTCGGCCCGCGACCACTGCACCCGCACCGGGCGGCCGACCGCGCGGGCGAGCAGCGCCGCGTCCCCGGCCGCGTCCTCGTGCCCGTTGCGGCCGTAGCAGCCCGAGCCCTCGACGTAGATGCAACGCACCGCCTCCGGCGCGAGCCCGGTCATCGCCGCGAGCTGCTTGCGCAGCGCGTGCGTCATCTGCGAGGCGGTCCAGCAGGTGAGCAGCCCGTCCTTCAGCTCCGCGACGGCGCAGGAGGGGCCGATCGAGCCGTGGGTGTGGATGGCGAAGTCGTAGGACGCCTCCAGCGTTCGGGCGGCCCGGCCGAGCGCCGCCTCGGCATCGCCCGTGCTGCTGGTGAGGTCGTCCTTCGTCACCTTCGTGGCGCGCACGTGCTGCCACAGCTTGTCCTGCTCCGGGAGCCCCTCCCACTTCGACCACGTCGCCCCGAGCTGGCCGGCCGCCTTCACGGCCGCCCACTCCTTCTCGGCGACGACGGCCAGGAAGTTGCCCTGGCGGACCACCTTGAGGACGCCCGGGATGCCCGCGACCGAGCCCTCGTCCACGCTCTCCAGGCTCGCGCCGATCGCGGGCGGTCGCACCACGCGGGCGTGCACCATGCCGGGCACGCGGACGTCCTGCATGTAGGTGAAGCGCCCCATGACTTTCTGGGGGATGTCGATCCGGGCGACGGACTTGCCCACGAGGGCGAAGCGGGCCGGGTCCTTCGTGTTGACCGCGGGATCGACCTTCAGGTCGAGGCGCCCGTCCGTCACCAGCTCGGCGTAGGCGAGCCCCGGCCCGCCGGCCTTCGGCCGCACGGCGCCGTCCCGGGTCTCGAGGGCGTCGACCGGCACGCCGAGGCGCTCGCTCGCGCGTTGAACGAGGCGGGCGCGGGCGGTCGCCGCCGCATGCCGGATCTCGACGCCGCCCTTCTGGATCGAGAGGCTGCCGTAGGTCGGGCCCTGGTCGGGGGTCAGCGCCGTATCGCCCTGAACCACGGCGACACGGTCGAGGGGAAGGTCGAGCTCCTCGGCCGCGATCTGGGCCATGGCGGTCTCGATGCCCGTGCCGAGATCGACCTTGCCGGAGAAGATCGTGGCGCGGCCGTCGGCGCCGAGCGCCAGGAAGCTGTCGACCTGATCGGGCGCGACCGCCTTCGTGAAGCCGTCGGTCGCCACCGGCGCGAAGGTCTGCGCCAGCGCGTTACGGCCGGCCATCGAGAAGCCGACCACGAGCGCGCCGCCCTGGAGTAGCAGGCTGCGCCGCGAGAGTGCGGGAGCGTTCATCCGGTCCTCCTCAGAGCGTGCCGGCGGCGCGCTGAACGGCGCGCACGATCCGCAGATGGGTGCCGCAGCGGCAGAGGTTCTGCGCCAGCGCCTGCCGGATCGCGGCCTCGTCGGGCTTCGGCGTCTCGTTGAGGAGGGCCGCCGACTGCATGATCATGCCGTTGATGCAGTAGCCGCACTGCGCGGCCTGCTCCGCAATGAAGGCCGCCTGGACGGGATGCGGCATCTCCGGCGTGCCGAGGCCTTCCAGCGTGACGATCTTCGCCCCCGGCTTCAGGCCCGAGACGGGCGTGATGCAGGAGCGCACCGCCTGCCCGTCCACATGCACCGTGCAGGAGCCGCACTGCCCGAGGCCGCAGCCGAAGCGGGGGCCGTGCAGGCCGAGGTCGTCGCGCAGCACGTAGAGGAGCGGCGTGTCGGGATCATCGACGCTCACGCGCGCGGCGCGCCCGTTCACGTCCAGCGACATCTGCTGCGCCATGGGGCGTCTCCCTGGAACTATTTTGCTCTGCTCGGCCTATACCCGGCGCAGATCCGGGGCAACGCGACCGCGTGATAGGTGCCGTGACGCCGCGCGCCGCCCGCCATCCGCAGGGAGGATCCATGCCCGCGCCCCGTCGCAGCCCCCTCGCGCTCATCCTCGTCCTGGCCGCATCGCCGGTCTGGGCCGCCGAGTCCCCGGCTCCGGACTGGCCCGAGCCGGCGCGCGCGGCGGCCGAGGCGATCGCCGAGCGCTACGGTCCGCCCCAGGAGCGGACCGCGACCCTGCTGATCTGGCACCGCAACGGGCCGTGGATCCGGACCGTGGTGCACAAGGTCGGGGCCGAGCACGACTTCCCGGCCAAGCACAGCGACGTTCTGGAGCAGAGCCTTCCCTACAAGGTGCCGCTCAACCTCTTCAGCGCGGTCGCGACCTTCAACGGGAGCGTGATCCCGGACCGGACGCGGGGCACGCTGACGGCCTACGGTGCCAGCGAGGCCGGGAACGTGATGAGCCTCAACCTCGCCCGCGCCGTGGCCCGGGGCGAGCTGAGCCCGGAGCAGGCGCGCGAGAAGCAGGTCGCGGCGGCGCGGGCGCTCGCGGAGGGTGTTGTCCCGGAGGAGGCGGCCGAGCTGACGCTCGAGCAGCAGCAGGAAGGGGACGTCGCCGATCCCGATACGGCGATGCTCCTGCCGCCCGCTTCCCAGCAATGATGCCCGGTCGCGGCGCCCTCGGCGCGGCCGATCGCGTCCGCGTGGCCGAAACGCGGCCAAGCGGCCGATGCGGGCGTGGCTTCCCAGATCTGCCGACACACCGGCGGTCCCCTTCAGGCGGTGGACGGTGCGTGATAATGAACCCGATCATTTTTGCTCGCGCGCGGAGGCGGTACCCGGCCGGTCACCGCGTCGGCCGCAGCACGCAACGACCGATCCCGCCCCGGACCGCCCAAGCGTGACCGGGCAAGGGTCCCGGAGGAGCCCGAGTGTCTGACGTCGTAGAGGAACTGAACGCGAGACTGGACGCGCTCGACGGGTGGCGCTTCAGCGTGGCGCCGATGATGGACTGGACGGACCGGCACTGCCGGGCCTTCCACCGCACGCTCAGCCGCCGCGCCCGCCTCTACACCGAGATGGTGACCACCGGCGCCGTCCTGCACGGGCCGCGCGAGCGGCTGCTCGGCTTCTCGGAGATGGAGCACCCGGTCGCGCTGCAGCTCGGCGGCTCCGACCGGGGCGAGCTGGCGGCGGCGGCGCGGATCGCCGCGGATCTCGGCTACGACGAGGTGAACCTCAATGTCGGCTGCCCGTCCGACCGGGTCCAGGAGGGGCGCTTCGGCGCCTGCCTGATGCGCGAGCCGGCGCTCGTCGCCGATTGCGTCGCCGCCATGCGGGCGGCCGTGCGGGTGCCGGTGACGGTGAAATGCCGCATCGGCGTCGATGACCAGGATCCCGAGATCGCCCTGGACGCGCTCGCGGATGCCGTCGTAGCGGCGGGCGTGGACGGGCTCGTGGTGCATGCCCGCAAGGCTTGGCTTCAAGGACTCTCCCCGAAGGAGAACCGGGATGTGCCCCCCCTTGATTACGGCCGCGTCGCCCGCCTCAAGCGGGCCCATCCCAACCTCCCGGTCGCGCTCAACGGCGGAATCGCCGGGCTGCCGACGGCGCGGGCGCTGCTCGCCGAGGTCGATGGAGTGATGGTCGGCCGGGCCGCCTACACGGAGCCGGCGCTCCTCCTCGCGGTCGATCCGGAGATCTTCGGCGAGCCGGCGGCACACCCCGACGCCTTCGCGGCCGTGGAGGCCTTCGAGCCCTACATCGCCGGGGTGCTGGCGCGCGGTGACAGGCTGCACGCGGTGACGCGGCACATGCTCGGGCTGTTCAACGGGCGCCCCGGGGCGCCCGTTGAACAGCCCGAGCATGTGCCGCGTCACCGCGTGCAGCCTGTCACCGCGCGCCAGCACCCCGGCGATGTAGGGCTCGAAGGCCTCCACGGCCGCGAAGGCGTCGGGGTGTGCCGCCGGCTCGCCGAAGATCTCCGGATCGACCGCGAGGAGGAGCGCCGGCTCCGTGTAGGCGGCCCGGCCGACCATCACTCCATCGACCTCGGCGAGCAGCGCCCGCGCCGTCGGCAGCCCGGCGATTCCGCCGTTGAGCGCGACCGGGAGGTTGGGATGGGCCCGCTTGAGGCGGGCGACGCGGCCGTAATCAAGGGGGGGCACATCCCGGTTCTCCTTCGGGGAGAGTCCTTGAAGCCAAGCCTTGCGGGCATGCACCACGAGCCCGTCCACGCCCGCCGCTACGACGGCATCCGCGAGCGCGTCCAGGGCGATCTCGGGATCCTGGTCATCGACGCCGATGCGGCATTTCACCGTCACCGGCACCCGCACGGCCGCCCGCATGGCGGCGACGCAATCGGCGACGAGCGCCGGCTCGCGCATCAGGCAGGCGCCGAAGCGCCCCTCCTGGACCCGGTCGGACGGGCAGCCGACATTGAGGTTCACCTCGTCGTAGCCGAGATCCGCGGCGATCCGCGCCGCCGCCGCCAGCTCGCCCCGGTCGGAGCCGCCGAGCTGCAGCGCGACCGGGTGCTCCATCTCCGAGAAGCCGAGCAGCCGCTCGCGCGGCCCGTGCAGGACGGCGCCGGTGGTCACCATCTCGGTGTAGAGGCGGGCGCGGCGGCTGAGCGTGCGGTGGAAGGCCCGGCAGTGCCGGTCCGTCCAGTCCATCATCGGCGCCACGCTGAAGCGCCACCCGTCGAGCGCGTCCAGTCTCGCGTTCAGTTCCTCTACGACGTCAGACACTCGGGCTCCTCCGGGACCCTTGCCCGGTCACGCTTGGGCGGTCCGGGGCGGGATCGGTCGTTGCGTGCTGCGGCCGACGCGGTGACCGGCCGGGTACCGCCTCCGCGCGCGAGCAAAAATGATCGGGTTCATTATCACGCACCGTCCACCGCCTGAAGGGGACCGCCGGTGTGTCGGCAGATCTGGGAAGCCACGCCCGCATCGGCCGCTTGGCCGCGTTTCGGCCACGCGGACGCGATCGGCCGCGCCGAGGGCGCCGCGACCGGGCATCATTGCTGGGAAGCGGGCGGCAGGAGCATCGCCGTATCGGGATCGGCGACGTCCCCTTCCTGCTGCTGCTCGAGCGTCAGCTCGGCCGCCTCCTCCGGGACAACACCCTCCGCGAGCGCCCGCGCCGCCGCGACCTGCTTCTCGCGCGCCTGCTCCGGGCTCAGCTCGCCCCGGGCCACGGCGCGGGCGAGGTTGAGGCTCATCACGTTCCCGGCCTCGCTGGCACCGTAGGCCGTCAGCGTGCCCCGCGTCCGGTCCGGGATCACGCTCCCGTTGAAGGTCGCGACCGCGCTGAAGAGGTTGAGCGGCACCTTGTAGGGAAGGCTCTGCTCCAGAACGTCGCTGTGCTTGGCCGGGAAGTCGTGCTCGGCCCCGACCTTGTGCACCACGGTCCGGATCCACGGCCCGTTGCGGTGCCAGATCAGCAGGGTCGCGGTCCGCTCCTGGGGCGGACCGTAGCGCTCGGCGATCGCCTCGGCCGCCGCGCGCGCCGGCTCGGGCCAGTCCGGAGCCGGGGACTCGGCGGCCCAGACCGGCGATGCGGCCAGGACGAGGATGAGCGCGAGGGGGCTGCGACGGGGCGCGGGCATGGATCCTCCCTGCGGATGGCGGGCGGCGCGCGGCGTCACGGCACCTATCACGCGGTCGCGTTGCCCCGGATCTGCGCCGGGTATAGGCCGAGCAGAGCAAAATAGTTCCAGGGAGACGCCCCATGGCGCAGCAGATGTCGCTGGACGTGAACGGGCGCGCCGCGCGCGTGAGCGTCGATGATCCCGACACGCCGCTCCTCTACGTGCTGCGCGACGACCTCGGCCTGCACGGCCCCCGCTTCGGCTGCGGCCTCGGGCAGTGCGGCTCCTGCACGGTGCATGTGGACGGGCAGGCGGTGCGCTCCTGCATCACGCCCGTCTCGGGCCTGAAGCCGGGGGCGAAGATCGTCACGCTGGAAGGCCTCGGCACGCCGGAGATGCCGCATCCCGTCCAGGCGGCCTTCATTGCGGAGCAGGCCGCGCAGTGCGGCTACTGCATCAACGGCATGATCATGCAGTCGGCGGCCCTCCTCAACGAGACGCCGAAGCCCGACGAGGCCGCGATCCGGCAGGCGCTGGCGCAGAACCTCTGCCGCTGCGGCACCCATCTGCGGATCGTGCGCGCCGTTCAGCGCGCCGCCGGCACGCTCTGAGGAGGACCGGATGAACGCTCCCGCACTCTCGCGGCGCAGCCTGCTACTCCAGGGCGGCGCGCTCGTGGTCGGCTTCTCGATGGCCGGCCGTAACGCGCTGGCGCAGACCTTCGCGCCGGTGGCGACCGACGGCTTCACGAAGGCGGTCGCGCCCGATCAGGTCGACAGCTTCCTGGCGCTCGGCGCCGACGGCCGCGCCACGATCTTCTCCGGCAAGGTCGATCTCGGCACGGGCATCGAGACCGCCATGGCCCAGATCGCGGCCGAGGAGCTCGACCTTCCCCTCGACCGTGTCGCCGTGGTTCAGGGCGATACGGCGCTGACCCCCGACCAGGGCCCGACCTACGGCAGCCTCTCGATCCAGAAGGGCGGCGTCGAGATCCGGCATGCGGCGGCGACCGCCCGCGCCCGCCTCGTTCAACGCGCGAGCGAGCGCCTCGGCGTGCCGGTCGACGCCCTCGAGACCCGGGACGGCGCCGTGCGGCCGAAGGCCGGCGGGCCGGGGCTCGCCTACGCCGAGCTGGTGACGGACGGGCGCCTCGACCTGAAGGTCGATCCCGCGGTCAACACGAAGGACCCGGCCCGCTTCGCCCTCGTGGGCAAGTCCGTCGCCCGGATCGACATCCCCCAGAAAGTCATGGGGCGCTTCACCTACATGCAGGACGTCCGCGTGCCCGGCATGGTGCACGCCCGCGTGGTGCGACCGCCCGCGATCGGCGCGAGCCTGGAGAGCGTGGACGAGGGCTCGGTCGCGGGCATCCCGGGCGTCCTCAAGGTGGTCCGCCAGGGCAACTTCCTGGCCGTCGTCGCCGAGAAGGAGTGGGCGGCCGTGAAGGCGGCCGGCCAGCTCGGGGCGACGTGGTCGAAGTGGGAGGGGCTCCCGGAGCAGGACAAGCTGTGGCAGCACGTGCGCGCCACGAAGGTGACGAAGGACGACCTCACCAGCAGCACGGGCGATGCCGAGGCGGCGCTCGGCCGGGCCGCCCGAACGCTGGAGGCGTCCTACGACTTCGCCATCCACACCCACGGCTCGATCGGCCCCTCCTGCGCCGTCGCGGAGCTGAAGGACGGGCTGCTCACCTGCTGGACCGCCTCGCAGATGACGCACGCGCTGCGCAAGCAGCTCGCGGCGATGACCGGGCTCGCGCCGGAGGCGGTGCGTTGCATCTACGTCGAGGGCTCGGGCTGCTACGGCCGCAACGGGCACGAGGACGCGGCCGGGGACGCGGCGCTGCTCGCCCGCGCGGTCGGCCGCCCGGTGCGGGTGCAGTGGTCGCGGGCCGACGAGCACGGCTGGGACCCGAAGGGTCCGCCGACTCTGATCGACCTGAAGGCCGGACTCGACGCGGACGGCAACGTCGCCGCGTGGTCCTCGCAGTTCCACGTGCCGGAGGGCGCGGCCGGCAACGTGCCGCTCGTGGCCGCCGACCTCGCCGGCCTGCCGCACGAGACCGCGATGGCGCCGGGCAACGTCATCCAGAACTCGGCGCTCCCCTACGCCTTTCCGAACGTGCGGACCGTCTGCCACCGCCTCGCCTCGACGCCGTTCCGGCCTTCCTGGATCCGGACCCCGGGGCGGATGCAGAACACCTACGCCAACGAGGCCTTCCTCGACGAGTGCGCGGCGGCGGCGGGCGCGGACCCGCTGGAATACCGGCTGCGCGCGTTGAAAGACCCGCGCGGGATCGCGGTGCTGGAGCGCGTCGCCGAGATCGCCGGGTGGCAGGCCCGCCCCTCGCCGGCGGCGGACATGTCCGGGGACGTGCTGCGCGGGCGCGGCCTGTCCTACGTGAAGTACGAACTGAACCGCACCTACGTGGCGGGGGTGGCCGAGGTTGAGGTCGATCGTAGGACCGGGCGCATCCGGGTGCCGCGCTTCTTCGTGGCACAGGATTGCGGGCAGATCATCAACCCGGACGGCGTGCGCAACCAGCTCGACGGCAACGTCATCCAGACAGTCAGCCGGGTGCTCATGGAGGAGGTGACCTTCGACCGGGGTGGCGTGACGAGCCTCGACTGGGCGAGCTACCCAATCATCACCTTCCCGGACGTGCCCGAGGTGGTGACGGCCCTGATCGACCGGCCGACCGAGAAGCCCTGGGGCGCGGGGGAGCCCTCCGCGGCCATCGTGCCTGCGGCGATCTCGAACGCGATCTTCGACGCGACGGGGGCCCGCCTGCGCTCGGTCCCGTTCACGCCCGCCAAGGTGAAGGCGGCCCTGCGGGCGACCTGACGCCGCGTGCCGGGTCCGGCCGCGCGGCCGGCGGCGCGGTCAATCGTTCCCGGAAGGGGGCGCCCACGCGGCGGCGCGGTGCAGCCGATAGGGTCGATCGGACGGACGCCAGCACGCCTCGGCGACCGGCCCCGGCTCGCCGATTGCGGCATCGTTCCCCCCGTGCGCGATCCTGTCCGCGAGGCGGGGCACCTCCGAGAAGGTCCGGCCCAGGTGCAGCGCCAGGAAATCGATGAAGTGCCGCACCTTGGCCGGTATGAGGCGCGACGTCGTCACCGCGTAGATGCTAGTCGGCGGGATCGCCCAATCCGCCAGGACGGGCTCCAGGCGCCCCTTGTCGAGGTCGCGCTCGACGTTGACCACGCTCACCGCAGCGATGCCGCGCCCCGTGATCGCGAGACGCCGGGCGAAGCTGAGGCTGTTGCAGGAGAGGCGCCCGCGAACCGTCGCCGAAACGGTCTCGCCGCCGCGCTGGAACTGCCATGTCGCGGCCTCGGCCGCGGTCGACAGCAGGACCTCGTGGCCGGACAGCTCGCTCGGATGCGTGGGACGCCCGTGTGCCGCCAGATAGGATGGCGCGGCGAACAATCCGTTCTCGATGACGCTGATCTTGCGCACGATGAGGGAGGCCTCGCGCGGCGTCTCGCCGACGATCGCAAGGTCGTAATTCTCCTGGACGAGATCCACCTGGCTCGCGCGCAGGTCGAGGTGAACGTGGATGTGCTCGTGCTGGCGGGCGAAGGCGGAGACGATCTCGGACAGGTGCCGCACCACCCAGTGATCCGTCGGGACGGCCACCTTGAGGAGCCCGCTCGGACCCCTGGCCTGGGCGACGAGTTCGTCGAAGCTGCGCTGGGCCTCCTCGACCACCTGCGTCGCCTGGGCAAGATAGGCCTCGCCATAGGCCGTCAGTGCGATCTTGCGCGTGGTCCGGTCGAGGAGCCGCAGGCCGATCGCGGCCTCGAACTGGGTGATGCGGCGCGAGAGCGACGAGACCGGCATGTCCAGCGCGGCGGCGGCCTGGCTGAAGCTGAGCCGTTTTGCGACCTCGACGAAGAGGGCGAGGTCTCGCAGAACCTGAGGATGTGGCATCGTTCGCCGGCTCACTCCCGTGCCTCGGCCGGGCGGACGTGTCCCGCCTTACGGCATCCCGCAACCAGAGGTAGACAGGCCGGCCTCGCGTTCAAGTTGAAATCGACATGCGAAGCTGATCTCGGCGAAAACTTGGTAAACGCGGAGGTCTGACTACGAAGTATTGAGTATGCCAGCCAACCTGGGCGTACGTTGCTCAATGTTTTCCGCAAAGCTTTGTGGTATGCGGTCCGTTCCCGCCGCCCGACTTCAGAACAGCCGTTCGGACCGCGGCCGATCCATCGCCGATCCTGGCCCGGAGCGACCTGGACGAGGCCGTAGAGCGCGAGCGGGAAACAGATTTCCAGAAACGCCGCTTCTCTTCGGGCGGGCCGCGCCATTGTTCTCATGCAACTCAAGATGCTTGCGTGAGAGGCTTCGATGGTGCTGCTCTACGCGTTCACCGCCTGGGTCGGCGGCCTCCTGACCACCGCGGCCCTCTGGGGGCCGTGCGGACCCGTCCTGGCCGTCGCGGCGGCTCCTGTGGGCGCGAGTGCGCTCACTGCCGGCACGGCACTGCTGGTCTACCTCCGGCCCGCGCGCCGCGAGCCCGCGGACCGGACGGCCGCGCCGCGTTACCGCTGGCATCCCGCACGATGACCCGCGTTCCGGGCGTCGTCTCAGCCGCGGCCCCGCACCTGCGCGGATGCGGCCTGCACGAAGGCCAGGCAGCGCTGGCGCGTTTCCGGATCCTCGATCCGGATGAAGGCCTGCAGAAGGGCGGAGGCCTCCATCAGGCTCGCTGCCGCGACATCCCGGTCCGGCCCGCGCTGATCGATCCGGCCGAGGAGGTCGGTCGCAAGCCCGAGGGCCTCGGCCACATCGTCCAGCGTGCGCTGCGCCGCAGCCGGCATCGGGGGACAGCCGTCCCGTCCGTCGCGGAACCTAGACGCGGTGGAGGTGTCGGACGAGCGCGGGTCATCTGTCTCGATCACGTGCAACCCTCGCTACGTTCTGCGTCGGCTAAGCCCGGTCCGGCGAGACATCGCGTGGACGACCTGGTCGGACAAGACGGATCTAATACGCAGACCGCTTCGCGATGGCGCGTGAAATTCGGGATATGACGGCAAGTTGATCGGCATCGCGCTGGCGTAGTCCGGTCTTGCGTCGGGGGGAGCGTGCAGATGCAGGATCATGCCGCCGGAACGCTCGGGGCGCTGGCGCTTCGAGCCGGCAGTGCCGGTCTCGTCGGGACCTGGATGTGGCGGGGCGGCGACCGTCACGTCCTTGATCGAGACGCCGCCGAACTCCTGGCGGGCGCCCAGGATCTCGCCGACATCGACCTGCCGGCGGACGCGCTGGTTCGCCACGTCCTCGACGCCGACCGCGCGGCCGTGCGGGCGGCGCTCGGCCGGAACGCCCATCAGAGCGGCCCAGTCAGCTTGGAGTACCGCGTGCGGACGCCCGATGGCGTCCGCTG
Organism: Methylobacterium sp. CCH5-D2; assembly: GCF_001556475.1. Lineage (NCBI taxonomy): Bacteria > Pseudomonadati > Pseudomonadota > Alphaproteobacteria > Hyphomicrobiales > Methylobacteriaceae > Methylobacterium > Methylobacterium sp. CCH5-D2. The sequence goes on from NZ_LSIX01000257.1 coordinate 24,992, forward strand.
GCTCCTGAGTCACGGCCGGATCTACGGGGCCCAACCCGGCGTCCCGGCCCACGGCCACGGCGTTCTGATCGATATCACGGCCCGACATGCGCCGGACCGTTTCGAAGCCCCGGAAGGCGCCGCCCTTTCGCCGCTTGAGCGGGCGGCCCGCCACGCGCTCGCCGCCCGCGAGGCGGTCGAGGAGGACGGCAGCGCATCGCTCCGGCTCCTCGTCGACATGTTCCTGCTGGAAGTCGGGCGCGTGATCGCGCGCCGCGTCGGCGCTGGTCGAGGCCGAGGGGTCAACTGACGCCACCCCCCCCGGCCCGTTCCGCCCCGCAAGCCCGGTTCCGCCCGGGCATCGCCCGACCGTCCGGTCCGGATGGGCACCCGTTATCGGGCGAAGAACTTCGGGTCGAGCGCCGCCAGCGCCAGGAGCGGCGGCGGGAGCACGACGCCGCCCACGCGCATCTCCCGCGCGGCCGCCCGGCATCCCGGTTGGTCCCCGGCCGCCGCCGCGGCCTCGATCCGCGCCACCGTCGCCGCCTGCGCCTGCGGGGTCGGTGCCGCGGCGCCCGGAGCCGGCGGGTTCTTGGCGGCCGCGTTGGCTTGCGCCAGCGCGGCCTTGCGATCGGTCGTCGCCGGTGCCGGCGCCTCGTTCTTGGTCGGGCCGCTGAGCCCCGAGTTCTGCTGCACGGCGCCGCCGGCTGCCGACGGCGTGCCCTGGCTCTGGCCGGAGGGGTTCGAGACCGCCGTCGCCTGCTGGGGCGGGGTCGCGGCCGCCTGCTTGGCCGGCTCGGGCTGCTTCACGAAGGCGAGCAGTTCCTGGCAGAGGTCGGCCGGGCGGCCGGGCGCGGCCGGAGCGGTCGCGGCCGGCACAGCTCCACTGTCCTGCGCGATGGCGGCGCCAGCCAGGAGCGTGCTCGCGAGGCTCGCGGCCAGCAGCAATTCGGTCACGGGCGTCTTCATCGGACGGGCTCTCCTATGAGGTATCGGTCCCGGCCAACCCCGGCTGGCGGAGACGCGCGGACGTCAGGACCGCTTCGGATGGGACGCGGCGCCCTCGGCCTTGCCGTGGGGCTCGCCGGCGAACTCGTCCGGGGCCGGGTCACCGTTCCAGCGGGGTCCGACGAGGTTGGTGCCCGGCTCGGAGACCCGCGCGCCGGAGGTCGCAAAGGCCTGGTAGGCGAATTTCTGGTTGCTGGTGAGCGCCAGCATGGCCGCGACCCCCAACAGGATCGCGGCGACCACGGCGGCGATAAAGGCTTTCATCGTTGCAGATCCTGGTCGGGGCGAGGGCCCCAGGTTGCGGTGCGGCGCGCGGCGATCACTCGGCCGGCGCGGGCCGGCCGCGGAGCTGCGGGCCGCTCGCCGTGCGCGCCTGCTCCTGCTCGACCCAGAGGTCGTGGTGCGCGCGTGCCCAGGCGAGATCGACCTCGCCGCTGCCCATCGCGTCGTAGGCGCCCTTCATCCCGAGCGTGCCGATGTAGATGTGGGCCAGGATGCCGGCGATGAACGCGATGCCGATCAGCGAGTGGATCACCTGCATCACCTGCATCCCGTTGATGTCGACGAGCGCGAAGGGGAACAGCATCATCAGGCCGGTGACGCTCATGGCCGCGCCGAAGCCCGCGACCATCCAGAACACACCCTTCTGGCCGGCGTTGAAGCGGTGCGCGTGCGGGTGTCCGCTGCCGATGATGCCGCCGCCGGCCTTGATCCATTCCCAGTCGATCCGGTTGGGTATGTTGTCGCGGATCCAGACCACGAACATCATCGCCACGCCGAACATGAAGGGCCATGCCAGATAGACGTGGCTGTACTTGGCCCATTGCGCCAGCGCCCCGAACGCGTCGGGGCCGATCAGCGGCATCAAAAGGCGCTTACCGAAGATGTAGTTCAGCCCCGACAGGGACAGGATGATGAAGCACACGGCCGTCATCCAGTGCGTGAAGCGCTCGAAGGCGTTGAAGCGCAGGATCTTCCGGCCCGATTCCTGACTGTGCTCGGTGATGATCCGGCCGCGCCAGAGAAAGAATAGGGCGAGGAGCCCAAGCATGCCGAGGATCGCGAGCGCCCCGATCCAGGGCAGCCAGCCCTCACGGAACATCTGGTACTCGCGCCCCTGCGGTTGGATCAGGTTGGCGGCCTTCTGGTCGGGAATGCTGATCCGGCCGGTGATCTTCGGGGCCTGCTTGAACAGGAACTCCTCGTTGACCGAGTCGGCGGTGGGCCGGGCGCCCATCGGGTTCTGGCCGTCGGCCTGGATCGGGTTCTGCGCCTGGACCGGCGCCACCGCGCCCGGGGCGGCCCAGAGCGTACCGGCCACGAGGAGCGTGCTGAGAAGCGTCAATGCCCGCCGCATCGGCGTACCTTTCGGGTCGAGGGTCAAAGAGCGCCGCGGCCTGCGCGGCGCCGGTCTCGTCAGATCGCGATGGTCTCGCGGTAGGCCGTCTTCCAGCCCCAGGCGCCGGAGCCGTAGCCGCGCTTGATCACCCGCTGCTTGTAGATCTCGGCGATCATCGCACCGTCGCCCGCGAGCAGCGCTTTGGTCGAGCACATCTCGGCGCAGAGCGGCAGCTTGCCCTCGGCGAGCCGGTTCGAGCCGTACTTCTCGTACTCGGCCGTCGAGAAGTCGGGCTCGGGGCCGCCGGAGCAGTAGGTGCACTTGTCCATCTTGCCGCGCGAGCCGAAGTTGCCGACGCGCGGATATTGCGGCGCGCCGAACGGGCAGGCGTAGAAGCAGTATCCGCAGCCGATGCAGATATCCTTGGAGTGCAGCACCACGGCGTCGGCCGTGGTGTAGAAGCAGTTCACCGGGCACACGGCCGCGCAGGGCGCGTCGGTGCAGTGCATGCAGGCCATCGAGACAGAGCGCTCGCCGGGCTTGCCGTCGTTCAGGGTGACGACGCGGCGCCGGTTGATGCCCCAGGGCACCTCGTGCTCGTTCTTGCAGGCCGTGACGCAGGCGTTGCACTCGATGCAGCGATCCGCGTCGCAGAGGAACTTCATGCGGGCCATGGTCGGGTCGCTCCTCTCAGGCCGCTGCGATCTGGCACAGGGTGCACTTCGTTTCCTGCATGCCCGTCACAGGATCGAAGCCGTAGGTGGTCACGGTGTTGACGCTCTCGCCGAGCACGACTGGGTCGGTACCCTTCGGGTAGTAGTCGCGCATGTCCTTGCCCTGGTACCAGCCGGAGAAGTGGAAGGGCATGAAGGCGACACCCCGGCCGACGCGGTCGGTGACGAGTGCCTTCACCTTGGTCCTGGCACTGTTCTCCGGGCCCGAGACCCAGACCCACTGGCCGTCCTTGATGCCGCGCTCGCTCGCGTCGCCCGTGTTGATCTCGACGAACATGTCCTGCTGCAGCTCGGCGAGCCACGGATTCGAGCGGGTCTCCTCGCCGCCGCCCTCGTACTCGACGAGCCGGCCCGAGGTTAGGATGATAGGGAAGTCCTTGGCGACGTTCCGATCGACCGCAGCCTTCTGCACCGAGAAGCCGATATTGGGCACGCGCAGCTGCCGCTCGTCCGGCCGGGTCGGGTACTTGGCCACGAGATCCGGCCTCGGGGAGTAGATCGGCTCGCGGTGGACCGGCACCGGGTCCGGCAGGTTCCAGGCATTGGCCCGCGCCTTGCCGTTGCCGAAGGGCGAGACGCCGTGCTCCAGGCAGACGCGCTGGATGCCGCCGGACAGATCGGTCGCCCAGCTCACGGTGTCGGGCTTGTCGCCGCCGATCTTCAGGATCGTGGCGAGCTCGTCGGCCGTAAGGTCCTTGTCCCAGCCTAGCTTTTTGAACACCCCGAAGGTGAGCTCGGGATAGCCGTCGGTGAGGTCCGAGCCCTTCGAGAACGAGTCCTCGGCGAGCAAGGTCGCCCCGTTGCGCTCGGTACCGAAGCGGGCCCGGAAGGTGCCGCCGCCCTCCTTCACGTGCATCTCGGTGTTGTAAAGGATGGCCGAGCCGGGATGGCGCAGCTCCGGCTTGCCCCAGCACGGCCACGGCAGGCCGTAATAATCGCCGCCGACCTCCGGATCGTCCTTGGGCGCGCGCAGCGTCACGAGGTCGAACTTGTGCTGATTGCGCATGTGCGCCTTCAGACGCTCGGGGCTCTGCCCGCAATAGCCCGTCGACCAGCCGCCGCGGTTGATCTCACGCAGGAGATCCTCGGCCGAGGGGATGTTGTTCTCGACCTTGATGTTCTTGAACAGTGTGTCGGCGAAGCCGAGCTTCTTCGCCAGCAGGTACAGCACCTCGTAGTCGTTCTTCGACTCGAAGGCCGGCTGCACGATCTGCTCGCCCCACTGGATCGAGCGGTTCGAGGCCGTGCGCGAGCCCTCCATCTCCAGCGAGGTGCAGATCGGCAGCAGGTAGGTGTTGTCCTGCCGGGCGTCGAGCGCCGCGAAGGTGGTCGGATGGGGATCGGCCACCACCATCAGTTCGAGCTTGTTCATGCCCTCGATGGCCTCGGGCAGCCGGGTGACGGTGTTGCCGCCGTGACCGAAGATCATGAAGGCTTTGAGCGGGCTACGCTGGTCGATCTGCTCCGGGGGGAGGTTGACGGCGTCGAACCAGCGCGTGGAGGTGATGCCGGGCGCCTCCATGTTCTCCTTGCGCGTCCGGGCCTTACGACCTGCGGCAGCGGGAACCTCGTCGAAGCGCGACTGCAGCCACTCGTAGGGAACGTCCCAGACGCGGGCCCAGTGCCGCCAGCCGCCCTCGACGAGGCCGTAGTAGAGCGGCAGCGTCGTGACATCGAGGCCGAGGTCGGTCGCGCCCTGCACGTTGGTGTGGCCGCGGAAGATGTTGGCGCCCGTGCCCGGCTTGCCGACGTTGCCGGTGGCCAGGCACAGGATGCAGAGCGCGCGCACGTTGGCGGTGCCGACCGTGTGCTGGGTCGCGCCCATGCACCAGATCAGCGTGGCGGGCTTCTCCTTGGCGAACTTCTCCGCCACGCGCCGCAGCTGCTCGCCCGGCACGCCCGAGACGCGCTCGACCTCGTCGGGCGTCCACTTGGCGACTTCCTTGCGCACGTCGTCCATCGCGTAGACGCGCTTGGCGATGAAGTCCTTGTCCTCCCAGCCGTTCTGGAAGATGTGCCAGAGGATGCCCCAGACCACCGGGATGTCGGTGCCGGAGCGGATGCGCACGTACTCGGTGGCGTGCGCCGCCGTCCGGGTAAAGCGCGGATCGATGACGATCATGTTGGCGCGGTTGATCTCCTTGCCGGACAGCACGTGCTGCAGCGAGACCGGGTGCGCCTCGGCGGGGTTGCCGCCCAGGATGATCATCGTCTTGGCGTTGCGGATGTCGTTGTACGAGTTCGTCTGGGCGCCGTAGCCCCAGGTGTTGGCCACGCCCGCCACCGTGGTCGAGTGGCAGATGCGGGCCTGGTGATCGACCGAATTCGTGCCCCAGAAGGCGCCGAACTTGCGCATCAGGTAGGCGGCCTCGTTGGTGAACTTGGCCGAGCCCAGCCAGTAGACCGAGTCGGCGCCGTTCTTCTCGCGGATCGCCTGGAGCTTGGTCCCGATCTCGTCGATCGCCTGGTCCCAGGAGACCCGCTTCCACTGCCCGCCCTCGAGCTTCATCGGGTATTTGAGGCGGCGGTCGGAGGAGACCAGTTCGCGGATGGCCGCGCCCTTGGCGCAGTGCGTGCCGCGGTTGATCGGGCTCGCCCAGGACGGCTCCTGGCCGACCCAGACGCCGTTCACGACCTCGGCCGTCACCGTGCAGCCCACCGAGCAGTGGGTGCAGATGTTCTTCTTGACCACCGTGTCGGGGCCGACCGCGGAGGAGCCGGCGGCCTCGGCCCGGCGCACCGCGCCGAGCTGGATCGTGCCGGCGGCGGCCAGCGCTCCGGCCGTCAGGCCGGACCGGCGCAGGAAGCTGCGCCGGTCGAGCACGCCGGAGGCGAGGCCCGCCGCGACCGCCTGGTGCTTGCTGCGGCTCGTCTCGCCGCTCTTGCGCTTCGTCAGCATGGCAGACTCACTTCGTGCCCGGAGCGGGGTCGGGGTTCTTCAGGAGCGTCTCGTAGCCGTTGGTCCGGTAGAACGCCTTGACGTGGTCGCTCTCCCGGTAGCGCGCCTTGGTCTCGGCGTTGCCGGGATCGTAGGCCTGCGCCTCCGTCGCGCCCATCGGCGAGGCGACCGCGGCGGCCGCCGCCACGGTGCTGCCGCCCAGCGCCCGGAAGAACTGGCGACGACCGAGTGTCTTCGGATCCTGTCGCATCGATCCATCTCCTAGAGTGGCGCTTGCCCATCGGGACAACGCGCCGCGATTCCATTCGTACCGGGCCCGGGGCCCGGTGCGGTCGTCAGGTCTCCATCCGGAAGGCTTCCGCCTCCACGTCCAGGAAGACGCGGCCGAGCCCGCCCACCGCGCGGTAGAAGCGGGCGGCCTTGGCCTGTTCGAGGTCCGCGAACAGGCGCGGTGCCCAGGGCGCCAGATGCCGGTCGAAGAAGCGCCGCTGCGCCCCCTCCTCCGCGCCGAACCGCCCGGCCGCGAGCCCCGCCATGATCTCCAGCAGGAAGGCGAGGTGATCCTCGGGCTCGCTCATTCCCTCGACCCGGGCCAGCCCGAGGGCGGCGAGGTCCTCGCGCACCCGCGCCAGCGGGCGCTCGTTGAGAAAGCCGGTGAGATAGTAGGAGGCGTAGGGCAGGAGTTCGCCCCGCCCGACCCCGATGAAGAGCTCGAAGAACTCGCGCTCGACGGCCCCGGCATCGGTCTCGGCCGCGACGCGGCGCAGCTCCGCGGTGGCGGCACCGAGCGCACCCTCCCCCGGACGAAGCGCGGCGAGCCCGTCGAGAAGCGGCTGCGCCGGCGCCCGGCCCAGCAGGACCGCGAGCAGATCGTAGTGCTCGGCGCGCAGCAGGTCGATCTCATCGACGCGCTCGGCCGTCGCCGACGCGCCACCGGCCGGACCTTCCAACGCAGACGCTACCGAACCCATCGGCCTCCCCGAGCCCGCCTCAGGAGCGGTACTTTAGACTGGTCTTAAAAAGCATTTCGATCGCTCGCAACTGGAATTTGATATTCTCAGGCCGGCCTCGCGCCGCCGTGTCGTCGCAGCCGCGGTCCCGCCATCGCCGCGGTCTCCGGCGTGGGCTGCACGGCCGCGGGCACGGTCTCGCGCGCCGGGTGCGCGAGGGCTGCTCCCACGAGGGCGGGCGCTCGATCCGGCAGGGCGGCGGGCTCGATCCCGGCCGCGTGTTCCGGGTCCGGCGCGACGGGCGCATCGCGGACATCGGCCACCTGAGGCTCGGCGCTCTGGAGCGCCGCATTCGGCGGCGCGGCATCCGGGGTTTCGGCTTCCTCCGCGGCCGCGGACCGGGATCCGTCGGGCGTCCCGGCTTCCAGTGGGCGCACGCCCACGATCCTGCGCAGCATCGCCTCGACGTCGTCGCTCGGCAGGAGGGGACCCAGGCCGGGCACGCCGCCCGGACTGTTCCAGTCGTAGGCATATTCCCGCGCCTCGCTGACGAAGTCGCGGATGGCCGGATCGATCGACCACATTCGCCTGAGCGCGGCGTTCCGCAGGACCGTCGGCACGCCGGCCCGCAGGAACGGGGCGAGGTCGCTGTCGCGCGTCAGCGTGCCGGGGTCGGGGAGCTCCGGAAGCGGGGCGTCGCTCTCCGGCGGATCGGACGACGCGGGCGCGGCTGCGGCGGCCCGCGCGTCCTCGGACGCCGCCGGCTCCCCCGCGCCGGGGTTCGCGCCGGGGTTCGCGCGGGTGTCTGCGCTGGCGTCTGCGCCGGTGTTCGCGGTGGCCTCGGCGGGGGCAACGCGCTCCGCCTGCTCGGCGGCGCGGACCGCCTGCTTCCGGCGCGTCCAGCGGCTGAGGAAGCCGTCGCTCATTGGGATCTCCCGGATCTCCCGCGCGCGGCGGGAACGCGGTGGGCGAGCGCCTCGGGGTCGGCGCGGTCGCGCTTGCGCTTCTCGAACCTGCGCTCGACGTGGAAGGCCTCGTAGAAGGCGAGCAGCTTCGCCTGCACCTCAGGCGGCATCGGCACCGCCTCGACGATCTCGCCGATGCCCTCCGCCATCGATTCGCCCTCGTACGGATCGGCCGTGACGCCGGCCACCGCGTAGGCCTCCTCGCCCGTGCCGCGGAGGGCCACCCACAGGGCCGGCCGACCGGAGACGAGGTTGTCGCGGTAATGTGCGGTCTCGGCCGGGTGCAGCGCGACCTCGTAGGAGCCGGCGTAGAACCGCGCCTCGTTCTCGGTCTCGGAGAGCTTGGTGCCGGGCGCGGCGACCGCCGCCGCCGGCAGGGCCTCCACCGGCAGCCAGGCGTGGTCGGCCCAGGGGCCCTTCAGGCGCCGCCGCGCCACGATGATGCCGACCTCGAATCGATCCTCGGGCATTGCGGAGACCTCGATGGTGACGCGTGGATGATGTGGGATCACCGATGCGGGATTGCTCGGCCCGACGTCCCGGATACCTGCGGAAGACCCGGAGCGACGGGGAGGCGATCCGGGATCGGGACGACGCGGTGCCCTGCGCCGACCTGCCGTCAGCCGACTTACTGTCAGCCGACTTGCCGTCAGCCCGCCTCCCGGCCGGCGGCCAGGGGCAGCCCGACGATGAGATTGTGGGGCTTCACCTGCAGGGTCCTGTCCTGAGGCGATGCGAGCAGCAGGTAGACCGGCCGCGCGCCGACCGCGGGCTCCACCTGCGCCGGATCGTCGAAGACGAGGCTGAAAGCCACGAGCATCCGCGCCTGGGCGGCCGCGTCGAGCGTCTCGCCGCGCCAGAGCGCGTTGCCGATGCGGGTTCCCTCGGCATCGAGCCCGACGAACCAGCGCCAGTCGGAATCCTCCAGCCGGTCGAGCGGGCTCACCCGCACCGCGGCGTTCAGCAGGTGCTGCACGAAGACCTCGATCACCCGCGCCAGCCCGGCCCGGCTGCGCGGATCGGAGCCGAGGTCGAGCGCCATGGTGAAGGCGTCGGACCGGCTCCAGTAGGTCCAGGCGTTGGCCTCGGTCAGCACGTCGAGTTCGGTGGCCGCCTCCTGCCCGAGCATCGCCACGAGGGGCGAGAGCGGCGCGCTCCCCTCGCGCGCGGCGATGACCTCGGCGTCGGCCAGCAGCACGCGGCCCTCGTGGAAGCTCACCCGCTGGGGCCGGAAGAACAGCTCGGCCGCCCGGAGCACGAAGGGGTCGTCGCAGCCGTCCAGCGCGTTGCGCAGGATCAGGTGGACGAGCTGGTTCAGGAAGAGCGACGGCACGCCCTGCAGGTTGCCGCGCACCAGCGACAGGTAGGCGGCCTCGACCGAGCGCGCGCCCAGCAGGCGGTCCCGGAAGGCGAGGATGACCTCCCAGTTCTCCCGGGCGTCCGCGTCGGCGAGCGCCGCGATCTCGCGCGCGGCGACCGGGCGGCGCGGCGCGGCCGTCAGGCTCGCGTAGAGCGCCCGCTCGGCCGCGCAGGCCTCCTCGGGCGGGACCAGCTCGGGCCGCGCCAGGTAGGCGAGGATCAGCTCGTCGGTCACCGCGAGACCGCCGCCCGCATCGCGCTGGGTGAGATGATGGCCGCTCGAGACCCAGAATTCGGTCATGATCCTCAGCGTCCCGTCGGCGTTCCGCGCAACAGGCCGACGAGGTCCGCCTGCTCCTCCGGCGCGTCCGAAGATTCGTCCTCGTCGGTCTCGACGAAGTGGAAGGCGCGCCCGTGCAGCCGGTCCGCGCCCGGGCGCTGGGAAAGGGTGCGGAACTCCTCGCGGATCTCGCCGCCCTCCGCGGTCCGGTGCATCGCCACCACGCTGCCGACCGGCAGATTGCACAGCGAGGCGGCCACGTCGATCTCCTCGCGCGCCGCTTCGCGGGCCGCCTCGCGGTCCGGCGCGCCGAGACGCGCGTGGATCTGCTCGGCCAGGGCCTCGACCGCCGCCGCCCGCTCGGCCTCGCTCGCCTCGCTCACTACGACGAGGGTGGAGAAGCCCAGCGAGCCGACGCCGACGAAGCCGGACCGGAAGGCGGCCCGGGCCTTGCCGGAGAGCGCGGCCACGTCGCTGTCGAGGAACAGGAACGAGCCCGTCACCGCCCATTCGCCGGGTTCGGCGGCCTGCGCGAAGACGAAAGTGTCGGAGGGGTCGAGCCGCAGGGTCCGGGGAAGCTTCAGGCTCACAGGCGAACGTCTCCGGTCTCGGGGTCGCGCCAGGCGGCCGTCGCGAGGGCCGCAGCCAGGGCGACCGGCTCGGTCCGCCCGTCCGGATAGGTCAGCCGCGCGGCCGCGCCGTCGAGCGCCGCGTCCGCGCCGGAGAGCCGGGCCCCGTAGCGGGCCGCGACGCGCCCGAAGCCGTCCTCGCGCCAGACCTCAAACGTCTTGGTGAGGTGGCGCGCGAAGCTCTCCGCGAACGGGCCGTGCAGGTCCGGCGGGAAGCCCTCCTCCTCCAGGGCGGTCGAGTCCGGGGTCAGGCCGGGATCGCCGGCGGCGGCCTTGGAGGCGATGAGGGTGGCGGAGAAGACGAGCCAGTCCGGCACCGCATCCTCGGCGCAGTCGTCCGGCCAGCCGAGCTGGCCGCCGCCCAGACGCGCTCCGTTGAACGTCAGGGTGCCGGGCCAGACGATCCGCACGGGGATCTCCGGCGGCCCGAAGATCCCCACCGCGTCGGCGAGCGCCGCCATGCCGGCGAAGAAGGCGCGCCGCGCCGTGCGCAGCGGCTCGTCGGGCGCGAGCACGACGGCGAGGTCGAGGAGCTCGGGACGCGCGCCGAGCAGGAG
>NZ_LSIX01000258.1:0-282 GCF_001556475.1 Methylobacterium sp. CCH5-D2
CATCACCCTCATCCTCGGCACCGCCGCCTTCGCGCACGGCGACGAGGACCACGGCTCAACCGTTGAGGGCGCCGCCCTGATCGAGCCGCGCCAGACGACGCCGGCCTCGTCGGACCTCGCGCAGCGCCTGCCCGACGGCTCCGTCTTCGTGCCGAAGCCGACGCAACGGCTGCTGGTCCTGCGCACCATCATGACCGAGCAGGGCAGCTTCCACCGCTCGGTCGAGTTGCCGGGCCGCATCATCCCGGACCCGAACGCCAGCGGCGTCGTCCAGTCCTCGGT
>NZ_LSIX01000259.1:0-573 GCF_001556475.1 Methylobacterium sp. CCH5-D2
GCCCAGGCCACGCCCTCGCCGCGCCAGCCGCGACGAGGGCGTGGCCTGGGCGGCGGCGCAGGGCGCCGCGCGGGCGATGCGGACCGCGCCGGCGGCCCCCGAGCCCGTGCGGGAGGCCGCGTCCGAGCCGCCCGCCCCGGACGCGGCGCCCGACGCCCTCGACGCGGTTCTCGACGCGCTGCCCGGCGCGATCCTGGCGAGTTTTCGCGAGGAGCAGGAGCGCCTGCGCGAGGAGGCCGCCCGCGCGGATGCCCCGGCGGAGGCGGCGGAGCGGCTCGCGGCCTGAGCGGGACCGGTCGGCCCGTCGATGGATCGGCGGCGCGGCCGGGCAGGCCGGATCATGGCGGTGCTCCGATGCGGGTTCGGCTCCGCGCGGTGAGCACCGCCGGAGGTTGGGCCGAAGAGAGGATCCGAGAGGGGACGCGGGACGCCGCGGAACCCTGAGTGTTGTGCGTACGGATGCCGAGTTCCCCGGCGTCCCGCGGGTCGGAGAGGCGTCTGCGCCCGGTCCGGCCCGGCTTGTCGTCGCGGTTTCTTCTCTCCCGCCTGCATCGACCCCGATCTTGCGGGGGC
>NZ_LSIX01000260.1:0-5106 GCF_001556475.1 Methylobacterium sp. CCH5-D2
TCTCGGGCAGGTGGCGCAAAGCCGCCGGCTCCTCCAGACCGTCAAGGATCGACGTTACGCTCTCGTTCTCGGCCACGGCATCAATCCTCGTCCTGTCGGGATGGGCGGGCTACTCGACGTCCAGCGGCGCCACGCCCTCGGCGCGTCCCTCGGGGCCGAGCGTGATCCGCTGGATACGGGCCTCGGCCCGCTTGAGCAGCTGCTCGCAGTGCCGCTTCAGCATCTCGCCGCGCTCGTAGATCGCGACGGACTCGTCCAGCGGAACATCCCCCCGCTCAAGGCGGCGCACGATCTCCTCCAGTTGCTCGAGAGCCTTCTCGAAGGGCAGATCGGGCGCGGCGGGGGCATCGGAGCGAGGTGCGGTCATCCCTGTCAGTTTCCTTTGGACCGGTTCTAGGGCGGAGCGTGCGCCCGGGACAACCCGGCGGGCATGGCCGGGCCGCGATGACCCACCGCTTTCGCGCGGCCTGACGTGCCCGGGCAACACCCGCGACGGTGGTACGGTACGCCGCTGTACGCGATCCGGTGGCAGGATTGCGCCTCGCGCTCTTACACCGCGAACTGGAACGGCGCGCCCTCGTAGGCGTCGGCGCCGCGCCCGATCGCGGCGATCGCCGCGACCATGCGCCCGTCGCGCCCGAGGATCCGGTCGGCCAGCGCGACGAAGCGCGGGTTCGGCGTGGCGGAGGGCGAGGCGGCGCGGAGTTCCCGCGCGACCTCGGCCTCGTCGCGCTCGGGGTTCAGGGCGCAGGCCGCGATATAGGCCGCGGCCGTCGATCGGCTGATGCCGGCCCAGCAATGGATGACGAGCGGCCGCTCCCGCGGCCAGGCGCACACGAAGGCGATGATGCGCTCCACGTGGCTCTCGTCGGCGAGAACATGGCCGTCGGTCGCCGCCGCGATGTCGCTCACCGCGATCACCGCGCGGCATTCCGGCGGCACCGTATCCGGAAGGTCCGGAGCGTTGCCGGAGGTGAGCAGGCTGAGGACATGGCCCGCGCCGGTCGCCGCGACGGTCTCGGGCAGGCGCGCGAGGGAGCAGACGTGGAGGGTCGGCATCGGGCCTATCCGGCGAGCGCTTCGAAGCGGGCGATGTAGCGGTCCTGGGCGCGGGCGGTCGGCCAGGGGTCTGCCAGCGCCAGGACCGGTTCGGGCAGGGCCTCGGCCCGGCCGAAATAGCGCGCCGCCTCCTCCCCTGTGAAGCCCGCGAGCCGCACCGCCTCGACATGGGCGGCGATCCGGTCGGCGCGCTTCACGAGGCGGGCGAGGGCCGGGTCCGGTGCGTCGAGCCCGAAGCGGCGGCGGATCGCGGCGAGCAGGCGCCGCTCGACGCCCTTGTAGGCATCGCCGATCGCGGCCTTGAGGGGCGAGATGATGTCGCCGACCACGTATTCGGGCGCGTCGTGGAGCAGGAATTCCAGCCCCTGCGACGCGGTCCGCTCCGGCCGCAGGTGCAGGCCGATCGCCTCGACCAGCAGGGAGTGCTGGGCCACCGAGAAGACGTGCTCGCCCGCCGTCTGCCCGTTCCAGCGCGCGACCCGGGCGAGGCCGTGGGCGATGTCGGCGAGTTCGATGTCGAGCGGCGAGGGATCGAGCAGGTCGAGGCGGCGGCCCGACAGCATGCGCTGCCACGCCCGCGGGGCAGGGGGGCTCACGCGCGGCCCCCGAGCGCCGCGCAGGCCGCGTGCCGGTGGCAGCCGACGAGGTGGTCGTTCACCAGCCCGGTGGCCTGCATGAAGGCGTACACGATGGTCGGCCCGCAGAAGCCGAACCCTTCGGCCTTCAGCGCCTTGCTGACCTGCCGGGAGAGGGGCGTCTCCGGCACGATCTCGGCGCGGGTGCGGGCGCAGCCCTGGAGGGGCGCGCCGTCCACGAAGTCCCAGAGGAAGCGCGAGAAGCCGGGCCCGCGCTCCTCGATGGCGAGCCAGGCGCGGGCGCCGCGGATCGTCGCCTCGATCTTGGCGCGGTTGCGGATGATGCGGGCGTCGCCCATCAGCCGCTCGACATCGGCCGGCGTGAAGCGGGCGATACGCTCCGGCTCGAACCCCGCGAAGGCCTCCCGAAAACCCTCGCGGCGGCGCAGGATGGTGATCCACGAAAGGCCCGCCTGGAAGCCGTCGAGGATCAGCTTCTCGTATAGCGCCCGGCCGTCGTGTTCCGGCACGCCCCATTCGGTGTCGTGGTAGGCCATGTAGAACGGGTCGTGCCCCGGCCACCAGCAGCGGGCGCAGCCGTCGGGGTGCTCGATGAGGCCGGTCTCGGACATGGATCCGCTTTAGCGAGAACAAGAGCGGAACGCTATCGCGCGTGGCGTTGGAAGTCCCGAGCTTTGCACAGGCCTACCTGCGCACGCGCACCCATAACGGGCCCCGCCCTTTCCCGGACGCCTGGAGCGTCAGCGGAAGGTGATCCGGGATCCGGCACAAGGAGACGCGAAGCGTCCGAACCCTGCAACGTCGCTGAAGATCGAGCCGCTTCGCGGCACTTCTCCTGCTGGGTCCCGGATCACCCTCCACTCCGTTCCGGGCGTCCGGGAAAGAGCGCGGGTCCTCTGAAACCGGGCGGCCCGGCACGGGGTCGCGCTCAGGCGGCCGGCGCGCCCGCCGCCTCCGGCATGGCGAAGCCCGCGTAGGATGGGCGCTCCAGCGCCACGGCCCGGTCCCCGGCTCGCAGGGTCTCGCCCGCGGCGAGCGCGTCGCCCAGCCGGTCGATGCGGACCATCGCGAGTCCGCGGTCGCCCGCCGTGCCGCCGGTCGTACCCATCACCTTGCCGCCGGCGGTGATCTCGGTGCCCGGCGCGGCGGCCTCGCCCTCCGGGTAGTGCGCCGCGAGGATCCGGGTTCGCGCGGTGCCGCGGTGCTGCATGCGCGAGACCACCTCCTGGCCGACATAGCAGCCCTTCTTGAAGTCCACCCCGCCGAGCTGGTCCATCAGCGCCTCGTGCGGGAAGGCGTCCCCGAGGGCGAAGTCGCGCCCGCCCTCCGGCACCGCCAGGGCGATGCGGTGGGCGTGGTAATCGTCCGGCGCGGCGTCGGCCGAGAAGGCGCCCTCGGCGGCGTAGAGGCGGGCGCCGAGGCCGGGCGCGCGGGTATCCTCGACGCGCGCGACCTCCGCGGCGGTGGTGGCGCCGTCCCAGGCGGCGGCGACCGCGACGGTCGGATCGGCGGCGATCTCGGCCTTCGCGCGCAGGCGGTAGAGGCCCAGGCGCTTGGCGAGGGCGGGGGCTTGCTCGGCGGCGACGTCGAGGCGGAATCCCCCGGGCAGGCGGGAGATCAGGAAATCGAACAGGATCTTGCCCTGCGGCGTCAGCAGGGCGCCGAGCCGTGCCGCGCCCTCGGGCAGGGTGGCGACGTTGCAGGTCAGCACGCCCTGGAGCAGGTCCGTCGCGTCCGGGCCCGTCACGGTGACGAGGGCGCGGTCGGGAAGCAGCGCGATCGGCATGGAACCTCCATCGCCGCCGCGGGGGTGGCACGCGGCGCGCGCCTGACATAAGCCCCGCGGGAACGGGGCTCAACCGCCCGCCGAACCCGTGGAGACCGTGATGGAGCAGCCCTTCGACCTCGTCCTCGCCGGGGGCACCGTGGTCAACCATGACGGCCAGCACCGGGCCGACATCGGCATCCGGGCTGGCCGGGTCGCGGAGATCGGCGATCTCGGGGGCCGCGACGCCGCCGAGCGCCAGGACTGTACCGGCCTGCACCTGCTGCCCGGCGTGATCGACAGCCAGGTCCATTTCCGGGAGCCCGGCCTCGACCACAAGGAGGATCTCGAATCCGGGTCGCGCGCCGCCGTGATGGGCGGCGTGACCGCGGTGTTCGAGATGCCGAACACGAACCCACTCACCACGACGAGAGAGACGCTCGCCGACAAGGTCGCGCGGGCCCACCACCGCATGCACTGCGACTTCGCCTTCTGGGTCGGCGGCACGCACGAGAACGCCGCCGAGGTGGCCGAGCTGGAGCGCCTGCCGGGGGCCGCCGGCATCAAGGTCTTCGTTGGGTCCTCGACCGGCGCGCTGCTCGTCGAGGACGATGCGGGCGTGCGCGCGATCCTGAAGAACATCCGCCGCCGCGCCGCCTTCCACGCCGAGGACGAACCGATGCTGCGCGCGCGCAAGGGGCTGCGCGTGCCGGGCGACCCGTCCTCGCACCCGGTCTGGCGCTCGCCCGAGGCCGCGCTCAAGGCGACCGAACGCCTCGTGGCGCTTGCGCACGAGACGGGCGCGCGCATCCACATCCTGCACATCTCCACGCAGGAGGAGATGGTGTTCCTGGCCGAGCACAAGGACGTGGCGAGCTGCGAGGTGACGCCCCATCACCTCACCCTCGACGGCACCGAGGCCTACGCCCGCCTCGGCACGCTGGTGCAGATGAACCCGCCGGTGCGCGACGCCGGGCACCGGGCCGGGATCTGGCGCGGTCTCTCGCAGGGCGTCGCCGACGTGCTGGGCTCCGACCACGCGCCCCACACCCTCGAGGAGAAGGCCAAGCCCTATCCCGATTCGCCCTCCGGGATGACCGGCGTGCAGACGCTGGTGCCGATGATGCTCGACCACGTCGCGGCGGGCCGCCTCTCCCTCGCCCGCTTCGTGGACCTGACGAGCGCGGGCCCGCAGCGCCTGTTCGGGATCGCGCGCAAGGGCCGGCTGGCTGCGGGCTACGACGCCGACGTGACCGTGGTGGACCTGAAGCGCCGCGAGACCATCCGCAACGGCTGGATCGCCTCGAAATGCGGGTGGACGCCCTACGACGGCGTCACGGTCACGGGCTGGCCGGTCGGCACGGTGGTGCGCGGCAACCGTGTGATGTGGGAGGGGCAGCTCACCGCGCCCTCGCGCGGCGAGGCGGTGGTGTTCGAGGACGCGCTCGCGGCGGGCTGAGCCCGAATTCTCCCCCCTCTGCGGGGGAGGTCGATCTCCTGGGGCGTGCCCCTTTTCAAAATCGCGCGTGAATCACGACCGGCCCCCTCTCCCATAGGGAGAGGGTTGGGGTGAGGGGTATGACGTATCAGGACCGAGCACGCGGTCGACGCGCGTTCAGCGCCGCGTCCTATCCGGCGGCGTCATACCCCTCACCCGGCTTTCTGCGAAAGCAGACCTCTCCCTAT
>NZ_LSIX01000261.1:0-2413 GCF_001556475.1 Methylobacterium sp. CCH5-D2
GGCGACAAGTCCAAGAAGTGCTGATCTGACGGGCGCGCGCCGCGCTCGCGGCGCGCGCCCTCCGAGACATCGACGCACAGACGCAATCCAGAGATCGGGAATCCACGCCATGACGAAGCTCGACGCCAAGACCCTCAAGGCCGTCACCGGCGGCAACGCCGCCCCGTGCCCACCGGCCAAGGCCCCCTGCGCCCCCAAGGGCAACGGCGACAAGTCCAAGAAGTGCTGAGGACGTGATGCGGGGCGCGCGGCCCGCAGCCGCGCGCCCCGATGGGCGACGAGGAGGCGCGCCCCGGCGCGAACCCTCGTGCGAGGGGAGGCTGAGGCCGCGACATGACGGAGAATGACCCCCGCATCGGCTTTCTGGCCCGCCGCATCGCCGGCCTGCCGCTGCGGACCCGGCGCCGCATCCTGCGCGCGCGGTTCACGCTCGCAGGCGCCCTGCGGGGCTTCGAGAAGACCGGCCATGCCGGCCTGTTCCAGCGCGTCCTGCGCCAGTCGAGCCGGGAGGCCCGGCGCCTGGAGCGCGAGGTGAACCTGCACAACCTGCAGACCGAGGCGGAGTGGGCGGCGCTCCTCGTGCGCAGCGTGCCCGCGCTCAAGCGGGACGCGCGCCACATCGCGGTCACGGACCCGGCCGCCCTGGAGCGGGCCGCCGCGACCGGACGGCCGGTGATCCTGACGCCGCTGCACATGGGCGCCTACGTCCTCGCGCTCGCCTGCCTGATGGTGCGCTTCTTCCCCGGCCGGCCGCTCCTCGTGCTGCGCCAGCGCGACGACATGCCCCTGGAGACCGCCGTGATGGAGCGGATCCGCGAGGTCGGCGTCACGATGCGCTTCCATCAGGTCACCGACCGGATGGGCTTCCTGGAGGCCGTGCGCTTCGCCCGCAACGGCGCGGTGATCGTGAACTTCTGCGACCTCGATCCCGCCTACGGCGCCGCCGCCCCGATGCCGGTGCTGGGCCTGGAGACGCGGTTCGCCTTCGGCACGGACACGCTGGCCCGCCTCACCAACGGCCTCGTCGTGCCGCTGGCCTGCACGATGGAGCCGGAGGGCGACCTCGTCCGGGTCGGCCCCACCTTCGAGGTCCACACGAGCGCGCCCGAGGAGCGGGCCCGCGTCGCCGGGCTGGTGCGCGCCCATATCGAGGCGAGCCTCAGGGCCCGGCCCGAGCAGTGGCACCTCTGGTCCGCGCTGCGAGACTATTTACCGGTCACCGATACAGTCACGGACGCCGCCTCCCGGACCGAAGAGGCGGATGAACAGATCCGGACCGCCGCGTGATCCCGAACCATGAGCGAGACTGATACGCCGGACGCCGGTCCCGACCGGTCCTCTGCCGTCGCAGCCTTCCAGAGGCGCCGGCCCGGCGCGACGATCCACCTGCAGCAGGACCGCGGCGCCGCGTGGATGGCGTGGTTCTTCGGCGCGATCGTGGTCGCCCTGGTGGCGGCCCTGTTCCTCGGGCGCTTCGCGCGCAGCGAATCGGTGCGCGGCTACGTCTCGGCCGCCTCCGGCCTGACCCGGCTCGACGCGCGGGCCGCGGGCATCGTCCAGACCATCGACGTGAGACAGGGCGACCGCGTCGCCCGCGGCCAGCGCCTGATGCAGATCCAGGTGCGCGACCAGACCACGGGCGGCGTCTCGACCGTGACGGCCAACCTGCGCAGCCTGCGCGAGCGCAAGGCCAACCTCCAGCGCGACCGCGAGCGCCTGATCACCTTCCTCGACGCCACGAAGGGCGACCGCAGCGAGACCGAGCGCAACGTCGCCAACGTCACCCGCGCCTTCGACGAGCAGGAGCGGGCCCTGAAGGAGGGCCTGCGCCAGCAGGAGGAGATGGTGGCCCGCGTCCAGACCTACATGAACCAGGGCTACGCGACGCGCGAATCGCTCAACGGCCAGCGCCGCATCGCCCTCGACTACGCGCGCCAGATCGCGGAGCTGCGCGCCCGCCGGGCCGAGCTGAAGCAATCGACCGCCGAGCGCCTGACGGGGCAGCGCACCACCGCCACCGAGAAGGCCGCCCAGCTCGCCGCCACCGAGAACGAGTTGAGCGCGATCGAGGCGCAGCTCACCGGCTACAGCGCGCTGGAGCGCCTCGACATCGTCTCGCCCGTGGACGGCGAGGTGGCGGGCCTGTTCGTGGAGCCCGGCGCCTCGGTCTCCGCCGACCAGATCCTCGCGATCGTGGGCGATTCCGGCGCCGAGCCGGTGATCGTGCTGGAGGTGCCGGCCCGCGCCATCGGCCTCGCCAAGGTCGGCCAGGACGTGGTGATCAAGTACGACGCCTTCCCGTTCAAGACCTTCGGCATCGCGCACGGCACGATCACGCAGATCGCCGGCACGCCGCTCCGCGCGCCCGCCGTCGCGATGGCGGATGCGGGCGAGGCGGTGTTCGACCCGACCT
>NZ_LSIX01000262.1:0-212 GCF_001556475.1 Methylobacterium sp. CCH5-D2
CCGGTCCACGGCTTCTGGCCGGTGCTCGCGGCCGGCCTCGCCTACGCGGTCGCGACCGCGCCGCTGGCCCCGCTCGCGGACGCCCTGGCGCTCGGCGCGGCGCGCGGGGGCGCCGCCTTCGCGTACGGGCATGTCCGGGCAGCGGGCTCGGCGGCGTTCATCGCGGCCTCGGTCGCGGCGGGATGGCTCGTGGAGGCCCGCGGCCTGTCGGC
>NZ_LSIX01000263.1:0-318 GCF_001556475.1 Methylobacterium sp. CCH5-D2
CCACCATGATGGTGTCGTTGAGCGCCACCTGGCTCAGGGTGAAGTGCGGCTCGCCCCGGGTGAGGTTCGACCAGACGAACACCATCGCGGTGCAAGGCGCCGCCGCCAGGATGATGAGGCCGGCGATGTAGCTGTCGATCTGGTCGGCGGGCAGGTAGGGCCGGAACAGGTGGCCGACGAAGAGCCAGCCGAGCGCCGCCATCGAGAAGGGCTTCACGGCCCAGTTGATGAACAGCGTCACCCCGATCCCGCGCCAGTGCCGGCCGACGTGGCGCAGCGAGGCGAAGTCGATCTTGAGCAGCATGGGGATGACCATGA
>NZ_LSIX01000264.1:0-252 GCF_001556475.1 Methylobacterium sp. CCH5-D2
CGCCGCCGCCTGCACCGCCGAGGGCATCCGCCCGGAGGACGAGTGCCGCGGGGAGTACGCGGTCGCGCGCCAAGCCTACCCGACCGCCGCGCCGCGCTACGCAAGCCTCATCGATTGCGAGGGGCACCACGGGCCCGGCCATTGCCTGTCGGGAAGCGAGGTCGGCGGCGGGCCGAGCGTCGAGGCACGCGCGGGCTACCTGCCGCGCATGGCAGGCTACCTGATCGGCCGGCGGGCGAGCCAGGGGATCAC
>NZ_LSIX01000265.1:0-4959 GCF_001556475.1 Methylobacterium sp. CCH5-D2
CGCGGAGGCCGCCGCGCGCCGCGCCGCCGTCGATACCCGCGCGGCCGAGATCGCCGCCCGGCCCGAGCGCCTGGGCCGCGGCGGCCTCGAGCCGGTGCGCTACGACGACTGGGAGGTGAAGGGCCTCGCCGTCGATTTCTGAGGCGGCTCCGGCCCCGCGCCCGAGACCACCCCGAAGCGCCTCTGGGAAGCGCCCGCGCCGCACTGCGGTACGATCGGGCTAATCCCGGATTGGAACTCCCAAAACCGGCTCGGGCACGATCCTATCGCCCCGTCCGGCGCCCGCATCTGGAGCCGGGCCGCGCGTCTCGGGGGACATCCCGACGCCGCGCGGACGGCGCGCGATGGCGAGGGCGGGATGAACTGGGTTCCGGAGCAGCCGAACAGGAACGGGAGCCTGTCTCTGCGGGCGCATTACGAGGCCCGCAACCTCGGCATCCTCACGGCGATCTGGCGCCGCCGCCGGGTGATCGCGATCCTGCTGGCGACAGCCCTCGTCGGGGCCGGCGCCGTCTGCCTGAGCCTGCGCGACCGCTACACCGCCGAGGCGATCCTTCAGGTCGATCTCGGCCGGCCGGTCTCGGTACAGCCGGGCCAGCCCGCCCAGAACGTCGCACCCGATACCGGGGCGATCGTCGAGAGCGAGGCCCGGGTGATCCGCTCCCGGGCGGTCGCGCGGCGGGTCGTGGCGGATCTCGACCTCGTGAACGATCCCGCCTTCACGGGGCGCTCGCTCCTCGACCGCCTCGCCTGGTGGCGCGCGGAGCCGGCCGGCCCCGATCCGGACGCCGCCGAGCGCATCGCGGGGGCTCTGGCCTCCGGCCTCACGGTCACCAACGACAGCCGCTCCTATCTGATCACCGTCGCCTACACGGCGGGCGATCCGGTTCGCGCGGCCCGGATCGCGAACGCCTTCGTGGACGCTTACCTGGGCAGCCGCCTGGACATGGGCGTCGCCAACGCCGAGCGCGCCGGCAGCTGGCTCGACGGCCAGATCAAGGCGAGCCGGGCGGAGCTTGAGACGGCCGAGGCCGCCATCGAGGGCTACCGCCAGCGCACGGGTCTGGTCGAGGGCGGCACCGCGAGCATCAGCCTGCCCCAGCAGGCGCTGCGCGACGCGACCGTCCAGCTCGGCGCCGCGACGCAGAACCGCACGGCTGCCGAGGCGCGTCTCGCCCGGGCGCAGGAGATCTTCCGGTCCGGCGGCGTGCCCTCGGCGCAGGATCTCGCCGGCGCGCCGGTGATCCAGCGCATGCTGGAGAACGTCGAGACGGCCAAGCGCGAGGTCGCCGCGCAACTGCTCACCGGGCCGCGCCACCCGCGATACCTGCAGGCCAAGGCCGCGCTCGAGGATGCCGAGCAGCGCCTGCGCGAGGAGGTCGACCGGGCGGTCGACAACCTGAAGAGCGAGGTGCGCACCGCCGCCACGGAGGAGGAAGCCCTGACGGCCCGGGTGGCGGGACTCAAGGCCGAGGTGATCGAGGCGATGGGCTCGGAGGCCAAGCTCCGCGGCCTGCAGGCGAACGCCACCGCGATCCGCGAGCGCCTGAAGCTCCTCGGCGACGCCCACGCCCAGGCGCTGGCGCTGGCCGCGATGAAGTCCTCGACCGCGCAGGTCGTGATGCGGGCCCAGAGCCCGATCGCGCCCTCGGGTCCCCTGCGGGCCCTCTATATCGGGCTCGCGGTGGCGGGCGCCGGGGCGCTCGGGATCGGCTACGCCCTGCTGATGGGCCGGCGCGACACCGGCTTTCGTTCCGGCAGCGAGCTCGCCGAGGACACGGCGCTGCGCTGCCTCGGCATGGTGCCGGACATCTCGACCGCGTCGGGGGCGGGCGAGATCCGGATGTTCGACGAGGCGATCCGGCTGGTGGCCGCCTCGCTCGGCTGGCCGCGGGCCACCGGGGCGCCGCGCGTCCTGCTGGTGGCCTCGTCGGTGCCGGACGAGGGCAAGTCGCTGGTCTGCATGGCGCTTGCCAAGCTGCTCGCCGCGCGGGGCACCCGCACCCTCGTGATCGACGCGACGGGCGCGCGGCCCGCGAGCCCGACGAGCCGGATGCCGAGCCTCGAAGACGCGGTCCTGGGCGATCAGGCCGCGTTCTTCGCCGGCGCACGGGACCACGCCGTCACGGTGCTGCACGGCCGGGGCCGGGCGACCGCGCAGGACTTCTACCTCTCGGACGCCTTCGAGCGCTTCATGGACGGCGCGCGCGAGGCCTTCGACCTCGTGCTGATCGAAGCGCCGCCCGCCATGCTGGTGCTCGACTTCGTGCCGCTGGCCCACGTCGCAGACGCGGCGATCCTCGCGGTGCGCTGGGCCTCGACTCCGCGCAAGACGGTGCTGGCGACGCTGCAGCGCCTCCAGGACCTCTCAGTGCGGGTGCGCGGCCTCGTCCTCACCCGGGTCGATCTCGACCAGCACCGGCACGAACCCTTCGCCGACCAGTGCTCGCACTACCACCGCTACCGGAGCTTCTTCGAGGGCGGCGCTCCGTCGGCCGCGGAAGCCTCGGCGGGCGCGGCGGCGGCCCGGGCCGGCCTGCCCCGTCCGGGCAAGCGGGCATCCGCGGAGCGGACGCCCGCGGAAGCGCGGTTCCCGGACGCGAGGCCGGCCGAGAAGGCCGCCGAGCCCAACCCGCCCGGCCCCAGGTCGGCCGGTCCGAAGGTGGCCGAGCCGCGGCAAGCGGTGGCCGTCCGCGCGCCCTAGGCGCGCGAGCCCGCGCATCCCGCCACACGCAACCGCAGGAGCGACCCCGATGAGGATTATGGTGATCGGCGGCAACGGATTCGTCGGCCGGCCGCTGACGCGGATGCTGGCGGACGGACACGAGGTCTGCGTGCTCGACGCCCTGCGCTACGGGCCGCCGCGATTCCCTCCCGAGGAACTCGCACGCCTCTTCATGATCCACGCCGACATCACCGACCCCGATCAGGTCGCGGCGGCGATGCGCAGCTTCTCGCCGGAGGCGGTGATCCATCTGGCGGCGATCCACTACATCCCGGAATGCGAGCAGGATCCGGTGCTGGCGGTGCGCACCAACGTGGCCGGCACGATGAGCCTGCTCGCCGCCTGCCCGCCGGGCTGCCGCTTCGTCTTCGCCAGCAGCGGCGCCGTCTACGCGCCGGAGAGCCGGCCGCACCGGGAGGACGAATCCCCCCTCGCGCCCAGCGACGTCTACGGCTTCACCAAGCTTCACGGCGAGCACTACGTCCGCCACATGGCGCGCCAGCGCGGCCTCGCGGCGGTGGTGGTGCGGCTGTTCAACGTGATCGGGCCGGGCGAGACCAACCCGCACCTCCTGCCCGAGATCCTCGCCCAGCTCATCGCCGGCCACCGCCGGATCAGCCTCGGCAACCTCACGGCGCGGCGGGACTACATCCACGTGGAGGACGCCGCCCGCGGCTTCCGGGCGGCGGCGCTCGCGGGCGCGGTGGCGCCGGGCGAGTGCGTCACGGTCAACCTCGGCACGGGCCAGGCCTACGCGGTGGGCGAGATCCTGAGCCGCCTGCGGCGCATCGGGGGCGCCGACTTCACGGTCAAGACCGACCCGGCCCGGCTGCGTGCCGTCGACCGGCCGGTGCTCGCCGCCGACATCGCGCGCATCCGCGAGCTGTTCGGCTGGCACCCGCGGCACACGATCGACACCGCCCTCGCCGACCTCTGGGAGCGGCCCGACCTGCCGGCCCACCTCACGGCGAAGTACCGGCCCGTTCCGCTGCCCCGGCCCGCCGCGCGCGAGCCGCTGGCGGCGCTCATGACGCCCGCCTCCTAGGCCACATCCGTTTTCCCGACGACACCCGGAAGGTCCCCAGACGCATGTCCTCGCCCGTCGCCTCCCCGAAAGCCCGCCTCGCCATCATCGGATGCGGCGCCGTGGTGGATCACCACCTTCTCCCGGCCCTGAAGCGGCAGGGCTGGGCTCCGAGCGTGCTGGTCGATCGCTCGCCCGAGCGCCTCGCCCTGCTCGCGGCCCGGGCCGGGCGGCGGCGCGCCGACATCGTCACGGCGTCCGACTGGCGCGAGGTGGCCGACCGCTTCGACGCCGCGCTGGTCGCGACCCCCCACACCACCCACGGCCCGATCGGGCTCGCCCTGCTGGAGGCCGGCAAGCACGTCTTCATGGAGAAGCCGCTGGCCACCACGAGCGCCGCGGGCGAGGCGATGATCGCGGCGGCCGAGCGCCGGGGCCTCGTCCTCGCGGTCGGCCTCCTGCGGCGCAACCTCACCATCGCCGCCTGGACGAAGGCCCTGATCGAGTCCGGCACGATCGGGGCGATCCGGCGGGTCGATGCGCGCGAGGGCTTCGTCTTCAACTGGGCGACGAGCTCGGACGCGCTGCTGCGCCGCGACCTCTCGGGCGGCGGCGTCCTGATGGACACCGGTGCCCACACCCTCGACATCCTGGGCCACTGGCTCGGCGCGATGACGCCGACCCGCTACCGCGACGACGGCGCCAGCGGCGTCGAGGCCGATTGCGTCGCCGAGTTCCTGCTCGATGCCGGCGGCAAGGTCCGGGTCGAGCTGAGCCGCACCCGCAACCTCGCCAACACCGCCCGGATCGAGGGCACGCACGGCCATGTCGAGGTCGCGCTCTACCGCAACGAGGTGGTGGCGGGCTCGGCCAACGCGCTCGCCTTCACGCATGCGGGCGTGAGCGGAAGCACGATGAAGCCGCAACTCTTCCCCGCGCTCTTCGATGCCGAGATGCGCGACTTCCGCGATGCCGTCGCGCAGGGCCGCGCCCCCGCGGTCGGCGGCGCCGAAGGCTTAACCTCGGTGCGGCGGATCGAGCGCTGCTACGCGCTGCGCGAGCCGCTGGAGCAGCCCTGGGATGCCACCCAGGCAGCGCTGGCCGACGGCCTCGCGCCCGGCGCCCGCGTGGTGGTGACGGGGGCGAGCGGCTTCATCGGCGGCCGGCTGGTCGAGCGGCTGGTGCGGGCGGGCATCGACGTCACCTGCAT